>CAJYHH010001046.1 GCA_913773825.1 Candidatus Sericytochromatia bacterium
CACCGTCTTTAGCAGAAGGGCCATTGCCGGTAATCAGCACACAGCCGACATCAGACCACATCCGGGCATGTTCAAGCGCTGTAAACAGTTCATCAACCGTATGAGGACGAAATGCATTGCGAACTTCGGGACGGTTAAAGGCAATGCGCACGGTGCCTTGATCTTTGGCGCGGTGATAAGTGATATCAGTAAATTCAAAGCCTTCAACGCTATCCCAGCGCTCAGGATCAAAAATGGGTGAAATCGACATAGAGCCAGCTTCCTTGTAAAGAGTCTGGAGTATTATAGCCGCTAGCAGAGATAGGTGAGGGCTGACCTAAATGATAAGATTCAGATATGTCTCTGTCCTCTGAGCAAGACGAACGTCCGGCGCCTTTTCAGGCGATCCGGATTTATAAGTTGCTGATTCGTTTTGTCTTAGGTCATCTGATTATTCTGCCGCTTATCTTTGGTTTGGGCGTGGTCTGGCTGTGGCTCAGTGATTCTCTCTGGTCAGATGCCTATCTTGATCTGTTGTTTGAGGCCTATGCCCATTTGAGCTATTCCTGGCTTGTCTGGATCTGTTGGCGTGCTTTAAAACGCAATGGCCTGCCGCTACGTGCTTTTTTAGGGCCTATGCCAGACATGTCGCTTTTCTTGTTTGCTGGTATCACCTTGATGCTGGTTATTTCATCTTTTGGTCTGGCTCTCCCAACGAGTTTGCTGCAACTCAGTCAGGGTGAGGAAGTGAGTCATGGTTTGCCCACGCTCTGGACTGACGGTGATCGCTTGGCAATTGTTTATAACGTGCTCACCGTGATCAGCGGTGTGTTTTGGGCCCCGCTTGCCGAAGAGCTCTGTTTTCGCGGGATCTTTTTACATCGTTTGACGGTGAAATGGAATCTTCGCGAAGCCATTATTCTTTCATCGCTGATTTTTGGTTTGTTACATGGATTGAATATTGGGGCTGTGGTTTTTGGTTTAGTGATGAGTCTGATTTATCTCGAAACAGCTTCTCTAAGACTCACCATTTGTTTGCATAGTCTGCATAATGCGCTTGTTTACTTAATGGCCTGGATGAGTTTAACAAATGTATTGCCGTTGATGAACCCCAACGTGATTCTACAATTTGAAGTAATCTGTTTGGCGATTGGGGGAACAGCACTTTGGTATTGGTTTTATGTTCGTGATCAGGCCTGGAATCTGTACCCGCCTTTTTTGACTCCCATCATTCAGACAACAGATTGACGTACAAAGATACAAACAGAAAAATAAACCACCAAAAGCTGCCAAGCGTGACAACGATTTTTTCACCTGTTGTGAATTTTTTTTGCAAAGGCAAATCAGGTTCTGTTTGTTGCCAATAAGCATTAAGCAGACGTTGAAAGGTCACCAGTACAAAAGTTGAAAGTAAAATACGCGCAATAGTAGGTAAGGGCTCTAAACCAATGAGGTATTTATCAGCTACCTCGGCCATCGGAAATTGTAAGTACCAACAAATAGTCAGCAGTTTAGGTGAAACATCGAGCTCTACATCTACATAATCAGAAGCGTGATTTTGAATCTCTTTAAATTGACGAAACACCAGAAACAGCCCAAGTATTGGAATCAGAACCCCAACTGTCCGCATCAAGGGTGAAAAGTCATTTGGCCAGGCTTTACCGCGAAAGTCTTTCCAGTTGAGATAGAACCAGCGCAAAGAATAAAGGCCTAGAGTAAGAATATTGAGTAGAGCAACTTTTTTCAGGCTGCGACCAGGCGAAATGGGCAGTTTACTAGTCTTAACGTAGACGGGGGTAAGCGGTAAATTCTGGTCCATCTGGTGAGTAACTCCATTTACGATAGCCAGATCATACCCAATAAACCCTAATTGGGAAAGTTGCCTATAAATTCCTTAAAATCAACTTCAATCTGATCTTTGTCATGTTTATCAAGCCAATTGTCAAAATCATCCTGACTGCTTTTATAGCTTTGCATGATCTGGCCTAAGGCTTTGCCTTCTAAGCCTGTCCAGAGCTGTACAAGTTTACCGTTAAATTTAGCGTAGCGCTTTTCATAATCTTGAATTCGCTGGGCATAAGCTTTTAATTGGCCGAAAAAGTCTGCACTTTCAAAGGCGTTATGGGTGCGGATCAGATAAATCGATTTATCTTTTTCAAATTGATAAGCAGGAAGCTGTTCACGGGTTTTGAGCCATTCTAAAAAGCTGGAGTATGTCTTGCGTTTGCGATTACGGGTGCGGTTGATGTGATTGAGATTTTCATCATCATAAATCTCTGGATTAAAAAATTCAGAGCTAATCACAAATTCAAAGATCTCTTCAAGACTGTCAAAGCCTTGCTGCCAGCGGCTATAGTCATAACCTAAAAACTGATAAATAGCAGCGGGATCGCGACTGAGTAAAAGACTCTCTGCACGATGACCCGACTCCGTGCGAATTTGATAATTTAAGCCATCCCAGCCAAATTTGAGCCCGAGTTTATGAGCAATTCGGCCAACCAGATTGTTTAAATCATTAAAGGCATAATAAAAAATGGCGCTCTGGACTTGTTCTGGCTCAACAAAAATCAGGTCAATCTGAAAATCCTGATATTCAAACGAGATATTATCACTGTTGTAGACCGCTTGCCGGCTGCCTATATCTTTAAGAAAGGCCTCAAATTCTTTACGCTCAAGCTTGGGTTTTGGCACTACAATATCCAGATCACCAAAATCTGGTTTCTGGCGATAATAAGGCAGAGGGTGAAGCTCTGGGTAGATTGTCCCCAGCTTTTCCACAATGTTAACTTCAAGCGCCCGGTACTCATTTGCTTGCAAGCGCCGAGTATTTTCAATTGCATTGCCGCCCATCTGACACACTCCGCTGTTTTCAATCCATCATATCAGCGAGTCTGGGCTTTGTCAGTTGGTGATTAACTCAGCACAGAAGTCTAAAAATTAATCAGCCTGAACCTTGAGTTGACCAATAAATTCATAATTGCCTGAGGCGTGTTGATTTGAAAACAGCTCAAGTTTATAAGCGCCAGGTTTGGGAATCTTACAGCTGACGCTGAGATCGCGAGTGCCTGTGACCTGACAGTGGACAGGCTCCGTTTTGTCGCTGCTTTTTTCTTTGCCTTTGGGGCTGCGGATATCAGGTGTGAGATGACCCAGTAAATACTGACGTTTAGAATTTTCCAGACGGAACTTGGCATACTCTGTGGCTTTAAGCGGTGAGCTCAGGCCTTTTTCTAAACGATAGCCGCGTTCAAAAAACGAGGCTCTAAGCAGTGGCTGACGTTCAAAGGTTTCGCGGCTGATCGGCTTGTTTTTTAGCTGCCATTTGCTTTCAGTTGGGAAGTGATCCACGCCAAAGACTTCAGGGGGTGTAAACAGATAATCCGGGTTGTAGCGACGGACAAAACCATCGTTCCCCACCAGACCTGAGCCCCAGGTGGTATCCAGCAGATACCATTGGTCTTCAATCTGCACCGCATTCCAGGCATGGCCTGTACCAGGTGCGGTCATGCCCTGTAAATCACGGGCATCACCCGTGACATAGACAGCCAGAATCCCCATTTCATGAGCTAAAGCCATAAACAGCCGGGAATAGCCCGCACAAACGGCTTTGCGGGTTTTAAATACAGTCTGAGCATCCTGAGGAGGATACTGACCCATCGCTAAGGCGGGGGCATCATAGGCGATGCGAGTCGCAACATAGTCGTAAATCGCTTTAACGCGCCCATAGGGATTACTCTCTTGCTGGGCAATATAGTGCGCCACTGTTGAGATGTTTTTATCCATATTGGCAGGCAGACGGGCTATCGCTGGATGGATTTCTCTAGACGGTGGCCAGTCTGGGCGCTGGGTTTTAACACTGGCTGCTGAAACGGGACGCGCTTGAGGCTTTGGGCTGCTGCGGACGCTGTCTAAAGCTTCTGCCCAGGCTTGTGAGGGATTGTCTAAAACACGCTGATAAACGCCTTCTAAGCGACTGGCTAAATAAAGCGATTTAATCCGGGCGTTGGGGGCCCAGGCTTCCTGACGCTGGGCAAACATCCAGTCACCGCGGGTGGTTAAAGCAGTAAAGCTCTCTTGCGGAAACAAGCCTAGTAAAGTGGCGAGAACAGTCAGACTCAGGGTAAAGGTATTAAGCGCCACACGCGGCATAAAGCCGACTTCTTTTTTCTCGCTTAATTGCTGACGTTGCTCAGGCGTGAGTTTATCTTCGGCCCGGATTTCCTGGATCAGGCTTTCAAGTGTCCAATAGACGGGCATAATTGGCAGAATCAGCCCACCGACCAGCCAAGGCAACCAGACAGGGCCGTTGATGTGAACCGCTAGTGACGAGACCAGCCAGGCCGCCAGCATCGAGAGCAGCAGAACCAGTCCGTACCAGAAAAACTTAATCGGAAACAACAGCAGGTGAAACATGCTCTGATCATATCAGCACAGGCACCCACCAGGGAGCAGGATAGGCTGGGTTTGTTTAAGGTCTCAGATAAGGCTCCAGCAGATTTGTAAAGGTTCCTTGCTTGCCAATGCGGTAGACGTAGTAGTCTGAATCAATCGTAATGATTTGAGTAAGGTTTAGCTCCTCTGCCATCACTACGAGTGAGCTATCAGCTAAATCCATTGGCACATCTTGATATTTTTCGGTCAGAGTAATTATTCTTTCAAGATGTTCTGCCTCAAGTGGAATAAGTTTGACTCCTCCTCGCTCTACCCATCTAAGTGCATTGAGCTGAGTTTGCGTGCTGAAGTCAAGCATATGGGCTACTTCTGTCAAAACGGGCCACGTACTAATGAGTTGACCTTTATAGGTTTTGAGGAATTGAATAACACTTTTGTGATAATGGTCATCACGATCAAAAAGCGCAATAATTGGGCCTGCATCAATGAGAGTGCTTGGCACGTAATTTCGCTTTCAGGCGCTGTTTATAGGTTTTTGAGCGATCTGTTTCTCCACTACTGCCCTGACCAAATAGATCCTTGCCGAGCTCATAGGGGCTTTGTTCTGCTTCAATCGTTTTGTAGTAGTGTTGTAGAGCTGCTTTCAGCACTTCTGACTTTGTCTTTTGTTGAAGTTTACATAGGTGTTCAAGGCGGTGTTCATCATCTCGATTGAGTCTGAGAGAAACCATATCTACTCCTTTGTAATACATTCTGTACTACAAGTGTAATTGAAAGGCCTTCTTTTGTGTGCTTATGATTGAGCGCTTTTAAATTTTATTTAACAGGCTGTTTTGAATCTCTTATCTGCTTCAGTAAGTGATTAAAGGCCTCGCCCAATTGTGGGTCATGACTGACATAGAGCTTTTTGCCGATTTGCAGATTCCAGGGCGCGCCTGATTTTGTGTTTGAGGTTGAAAAAAGTTTTGCATTCTGCTGGTCGGGAAGTTTAAACAGCAGCGTAAAACTCGGATAGTCGTCAGTATGCTCCATAACTGAAAGTGGCTTGTCTGTTGCTTGCCAACTTGAATTATTCATTTGGTTAAACAGCTCTGTAACCAGTGCTTTGGCAATCACAGTATTCACTTTCCAGTTTTGGGGCTTAGTCTGGCTGTTACGAGTGGTTTCTTCGTGTTTGCCAGTGGCTTTAAAACGGCCATCGCTTTGCTGGTTCAGAGTAAAGCTTTCTTTGGGAAACCGCATTGCAAAACCGATCCAGGAATATTGAAGCTCAATTTGCTGAGGGGCGCTAAGCGTCTTTTGGCCAGGTACAGCGGCCTTGACTGAACCGAGTTCAGAACTCAAGCCAAACGAGATACAAAATAGACCGGCGAGCAGTAAACGAAAGGGATTTATTTTCTTCATTATCATCAAGCCTCCGCAAAAGCATGTTGATACTTTGACCGCTCAAGAGGCTGAAGTGTTCATCAACATTCAGTTTGGTGTTTTAGGATAAAGCTCTGGCCTCAATTTTTTGCAGCAGAATCTGTCCTTCATTTTCAGTATGAGAAAGCTGCGTTGCCAAAAAATCCTGAACTTCACTGAGATATCTGGGGCGATAACCTGGGCCTCCACAGCCACAGGAATGATAGGCAAAGCCGTGTTGAAACAGTATCTCGACCTTTTTCCACTGCCGCAGATTCTGCTGGCTGGGTGGTTTAAAGTCCATTCCCATTGCTTTTAATGGGCGAGTACATTGTGGGCAACCGGGCTTATGCTGAGAGTCTTGCTTAAATGCCTTACGACAGTAAAAGCAAGCATAACGTGATTTGTAACTGTGAAAACCGTAGCGACACATGATATTCAACCTAGTCTATAAACTGGTTTGAAACTGGTTTGATTGAATCACGTTATAGCGGCTTTGTCGAGATATTTCTCTTTGAATGCGTCTAGAGAGTTTTAGACCAGATCTGGCCTGAGTTGGTGGAAGATTTTTAAAATCGCCTTATCGATATTGGAATCAATATTTTCGTACTTATTGCCATCCAATTCGAGATGCCAATGACTTGGAAAACAAGGTTGAGTAGAAAAGCTTCTTGATAAGCTGGTGTCTGAAAAAACGATTCTAGTGAATCTGTATTTTTAGCTTGGGCGTTGGGTAATAACAAGCTGAACGACAGAATGAAAATGAAAAACAGGAGGCGCTTTGCGGTTTGTCGCATATCGCCTCCTGTTTAGAAATAGGTTTAAAAACTAGCCTTTGCGGACTTGATGACCCGCGCCTTCAAGTGCGTTGATGACGCCATTTTGTAGCTCTTCGATTTCTTCGGGCTGCAGGGTGTGATCATGAGCGGCAAAGGTAACCGTATAAGCCAGACTCTTGTTGCCTTCACCGATCTTATCACCGGTGTAGACATCAAAGAGCTCGACCTTGCGAACTTTGTCGCTGGTCTGGCGAATCAGGTTTTGCACGTCAGCAATCAGGGTGCGCTCAGAGCAGATTAAGCTGATGTCAAAGGGAACAGTCGGATACTTCTGGACTTTGACAAAGCGAGCTTCAGCTTTGGGCAGCGTCAGTAAGGCGCTGACGTTGAGCACAAACAGGCCGACACCGGCTTTGATGCCGAAGTTATGGGCTGTCTGAGGATGTAACTGGGTGACATAACCGACTTTGGTTTCACCAATCAGGATGTCTGCTGTGCGACCTGGATGACACCAGGCGGGCAGTTCGCCCTGGGCTGGGCGGAAGCTGCGCTCACTGGCTAAGGGCAGCTGTTCGAGCAGATCTTCAACGGCGCCTTTGACGGTGTAAAAACACTCTGGTGGATTGTTTTTCCAGTTTTGGCGGCAGAGCAGACCACAGAGCTCAAAGCTGTCGTATTCAAAGGCTTCGCTCTGAAGTTTATTGCTGAAGACACGCTCTAATTCATAAAAGCGGAAGGCTTTGCGGAAGCGCAGGTTTTCAGCGGTAATCTTGAGCATATTGGGCACTAAGCTGGTGCGCAGCAGGTTCTGATCGCTGGCCAGCGGATTAGCTAATGCCAGATGGTCAGCTTTATCCAGACCGGCGTTTTCAATCAGTTTGTCTCCTACAAAGCCATAGTTAAAGACTTCATAGAAAGCCAGATCACGACTTAAAACCTGACGCAGCTGGCGTTGCAGCTGATGCAGAGGGCTGGCTTTAACTGGCTGAACCGGAATCATTGGCGCAACCGGTGGAATATTGTCAAAGCCATAAACACGGCCCACTTCTTCAACTAAGTCTTCAGGGATGCTGACATCACCGGTTGCTCTGAAGCTCGGCACGGTGACATACAGGGCTTCACCCTGGCTATCTACCTGGAACTGCAGACGAGTGAGAATATCGGCGATCACCTCATCACTTAAGTCAATGCCGAGGCGCTGACGGAAAAAGTTAAAGCTGGTCGCAATCACAACCGGGTTGCGATCCGCCCGGTCTACGTCCAGCAGGCTGCTGACCACTTTTGCTTCTGGGCAGAGGTCAAGCAGCAGCGTGACATAGCGACGAATGGCGCGGTCAGTCTGCTGGGGGTCTAAGCCTTTTTCAAAGCGCATGGAGGAGTCTGTGCGGATATTGAGGGCGGCAGCTGTACGGCGAACATGAGTGGGATGGAAATTAGCAGATTCCAGCACCAGTGAAGTAGTGGATGCGATCACTTCGCTGTTTGCACCGCCCATTACACCGGCTATCGCGACGGGCTTTTCAGCATCAGCAATCACCAACATATTTTCATTCAGCTCATGCTCATTGCCATCAAGAGTCTGCAGACGCTCACCTTTTTGAGCCATTCTGACCTGAACCAGATCACCGGTTAAGCGACGGCGGTCAAAGGCGTGCATCGGCTGACCGAGTTCGTACATCACGTAGTTGGTCAAATCGACGATGTTGTTGATGGTACGTGAACCAATTTTTTCGAGTTTGGCGACCAGCCAGTCAGGAGACGGGCCGACTGTGACATTGTCGATTACCAGGCCGCTATAGCGCGGGCAGAGCTCAGGGTCGACATTCACTTCAACCTTAAGCGCCTCTTGAGCGTCAGATGCGTAGGCCCATTCACCTAATGAAGGGGCTAGCAGATTCGTTTTATAAACGGCTGCGACTTCACGGGCAAAGCCAAAATGGCCCCAAAGGTCGGGGCGATGGGTCAGCGACTTGTTGTCGATGTCGTAAACAACGTCTTCGCCGTGTTTTTCATGGCCTTCAATTTCAGCGGTGGCCAGAGTCATTTTAATGCCAACGGTCTTGGGATCGTCGGGCAGCTCTCCGACGTATTCCTTGATCCAATCCAGTGAAAGTTTCATCTTAGAACTGCTCCAGGAATTCGAGATTGCCACTCTGGAAGTGGCGGATGTCGTCGATGCCATAACGCATCATCACGAGACGATTGAGGCCCATGCCAAAAGCAAAGCCGCTGTATTCGGTCGGGTCAATGCCGCAGTTGCGCAGCACATTAGGATGGACTGCTCCGCAGGGTAAAAGCTCCACCCAGCCTTCGTGTTTGCAGACCGGGCAACCGCCACCGCCGCAAATCAAGCAGCTGATGTCGAGTTCAAAACCAGGTTCAACAAAGGGGAAAAAGCCTGGCCGTAGGCGGACTTCGACGTCTTTTTGAAAAATCTCGCGCAGCAAGACTTTCATGACGTAAATCAGATTGGCGACGGAGATGTTTTTATCCACCATCAGGCCTTCAACCTGATAAAACGTGTTTTCGTGAGAAGCATCAGTTGCTTCATAACGGAACACGCGACCTGGTGAAATCCCGCGCAGAGGTGGCTTATGGGCATGCATGGCGCGCACCTGAACGCTGGAAGTATGAGTGCGCAGCAGACGGCCATTGGTCAGCCAGAAAGTATCCTGCATATCGCGGGCCGGGTGATCAGCCGGGATATTCAGCGCGCCAAAATTATGAAAATCATCTTCGACCTGGGGTCCGTCAAAGACGTTAAAGCCCATTGAGCGGAAGATATCTTCGACTTCGTACTGAATCTGCGTCAGGGGGTGCAGACGGCCACGGCCCAGATGGGTCTCGCGGGTGCCGGGTGCGGTGACGTCGAGCCATTCTTTTTGATCTAAGTCAGCAAACTGGCTGGCTTTAAAGGCTTCTTTGCGGGCAGTCAGCGCTTCTTCAATGGCTGTGCGGGCAGCGTTAATATACTGGCCAGCCTGGGCTTTTTCTTCCGGGCTGAGCTTGCCCATCTCCTGGAAAAAAGCCCGGAAACGGCCTTTTTTTCCGAAGTATTCGATGCGCAGGGCTTCAAGTGCGGCATCGTCGGTGGCGGCGGCGATCGCAGCCAGCGCCTCTTGTTGAGTCGCCTGGACGGTTTCTTGCATAATACATCTCCGGTGGGATCTTCGAATGCCCATGATAACACGCCGCGCCAAGCGCTGGCAGGGCTCTGAACCAGGAGCAGGCAAGGCCAAATCTGCTGTTCAGCAACTTAAAAATTGACTGGGCAGAGGGACTTTAAGCGTCTGAGAGTTCAGCCTGGGCTTTTTGTTCAATCGCCCGAATAAAGTCAGTTTTAGCGGCTGCGTAGTGATTCCCAGATTCCCAGTCCTGAGTGGCCAGCTGATGTTTCAGAGCGGCATAGGCATCGCGGTCTTCGTCATGAGTGCGCAGCCAGTTGCGAAACAAGAGATGGCGTGCCCAAAATTCTGAGTGCCGGCTGACCATATGAATATGATGGGTATGCGGGTAAGCCATCTGGTCAATTTTATTGACTTCTGAATCCACGATCACGGGTAATTCAGCATCAGCAGGGGCTTCTACTCGAATTAAATAGCGCCGTTCAGGCATAAAGCGCTCGTAGTAGCGGATGTAGTGATAGCCCAGTCCAAATAAGGCAAAAGCAGCTGAATCTAAATCTTGTTCAGAGGGCAGGCCAATTAACAGATCTAAAATGGGTTTGGCAGCAAGGCCTGAAACTGACGTACTGCCAATATGTTCAATCTGGGCCTCGCGCCCAGCTAAAGCTTTATCCAGACGACCTTTTTCAGTTTCAAAATCACTTGCCCATATTGGGTTATAAGCTGCAAGACTGATTTTCATAAAGGGCCTCCTGGTTGGTTTGCAAGTTGCCATAGTGTGGCATAGTTTTTGTCAAAACACTAGTTAACATGTGGGTTAACAATCGGGGGTGTTTTTGGCTTTTTATATAGGCTTGTCAAAAAAACTGAGGGAATAAAGATTACAGGCCATTTCTGGCTTTTGAGGCTGATTGGCAAGATATAAATTCGCCGTTAATCTTGGCTCAAGTGTCTTGAGGCTGTCTCTCTAACTGATTAACATATTCATACATGACGTGAGTGTCACGGCTAAGTGATGCTGCGCATGAGTCATTTTGCACACTCTGCAAACCCATCATCTGCGGTAAATGTTATCAGGAGTCTAAGTAATGAATGCCTGTTTTGTTAAGCCAGCTAAACCGACTCGCTTAGTCATGTTCAGCTTAATCAGTCTGACTGGCCTGAATCTGTTAAGCGCTTGTCAGACGGTTCAGCCTAATCAAACCAGCTTTTTAGCTCAGAATAGGGCGCAACATGCGGGCCGGACTCCTGAAAAACACTCTGACAAGGGTGAAATGACCATCAGTGTGCTGTTCCCAAAGGGAAAGTAACCAGGCTTGTTTTCGCACAAGCTGCTCAGAACATGAGCCGAAATCAAGATGACAGATTATTAAGGGAGAATGTTCATGTCGATGACGAGTGCAAAAATCAAATCTAAATCCAGACAGCAGAGCTGGGAACTGCCTCAGGATCAGCGTCGTAACCCGAAACAAGCTGGTTTTGTACGGGTTTACCGCCCGCTGGATGGTCAGCAGATTAGCTAGACGAGCGGCTGCTTTTAAGCGGCTAGTGGGAATCATTTTGAGCTTGTCCGCTCATCAAAAAACCGGCATGAGTGGCCGGTTTTAAGCTGTTTTACGTTTTTAAATCGTTTTTAAAAGCTGATGCTATTTCATAATCCGACGCACAACTTTTTCTTTCCAGCCAGGGTAGGGCGGGTAGCGCAGCGGCACATCAAATTTAAGCTGACGCTGCATCAGGGCTTTGCGATGTGAAAAAGTCTCAAAGCTAAAGCGCCCGTGATAACTGCCCATCCCGCTGGTGCCGACTCCGCCAAAGGGCAGATAAGGCGTGGCGAGATGAATGACCGTATCGTTGATACAGCCACCGCCAAAACTCAGGCGATTGACGATCATCTGCTGATGCGCTTTGTTTTCACTAAACAGATATAAGGCTAAAGGTCGAGGGCGGCTTTGAATCTTTTCGATCACTTCTTCAAGTGAACGATAAGTCAGCACGGGTAAAAGGGGCCCAAAGAGCTCTTCATTCATCAGCGGATCGTCCCAGTCAACAGGTGAGAGGATCGTCGGCGCAATATAGCGCTCTTTGCGATCGTGCTGGCCGCCTAGCGCAACTTGTTCCGGGCGAATCATGCTCGTCAGGCGATCAAAATGATTTTCATTGACAATCCGGGCGTAGTCCGGGCTCTGGCGCGGATCAGTGCCATAAAAGTCCTGAAGGCAGCGGGCCATTTCCTGAATCAGATCAACCTTCATTTCAGGCGGGACCAGAATATAGTCTGGGGCGACGCATGTCTGACCCGCATTGAGAAACTTACCCCAGACAATTCGGCGGGCGGTAATTTCTAGCGGAACCCCTCTATCGACAATACAGGGGCTTTTACCACCGAGTTCAAGCGTCACGGGCGTCAAATGTTTAGCCGCTTTTTCCATCACAATTCGTCCGACACGGGTGCTGCCAGTAAAGAAAATATAGTCAAACTGCTGATCAAGCAGCACTTCGCTGACTTCTGTGCCGCCTTCAAGAGATGTGACATAGTGAGGGTCAAAGGTGTTTTTAATTAATTCTGTCATCACGCGCGATGTTGCGGGAGTCAGTTCTGAAGGCTTAACAACGGCGCAGTTACCAGCTGCCAGTGCGCCAATCAGGGGATCCATTAAGAGCTGAAAGGGGTAGTTCCAGGGAGCAATAATCAGCGTCACGCCAAAGGGTTCATAGACAATCTGGCTGCTGCCGGGCTGATGAACCAACGGGGTTTTGACTTCTTCGGGTTCAACCCACTCAGGTAAATGTTTCAGGGTATGGGTAAGTTCATCAAGTACAAAGCCAATTTCAGTAGCATAAGCTTCAAACGCTGATTTGCCAAAGTCTTGTTTAAGCGCGGACTGAATCTGGCTTTCATAGCGCTGAATGGCGCTGCGCAAAGCCTGTAATTGGCCCTGACGAAAAGCCAGTGGGCGAGTTTTGCCGGAGTTAAAATACTGACGCTGAGTGGCGACAATGGCTTCGATCTCGGCTTGTTGGCTTGCAGTTTGGCTGGATTTAGGGGGGGCGAGCTGGGCTTCGATAGGTAGTTCAGAACTGGACATAAGGCCTCCGGCTGCTTTGATGCTCTAGGTATTGTACGCTGCTGGGCAGGATGTTTGCCAGGACAGCGAGAGAGAGTCTGTGCAAGCTGCGCTTGCGGTTTAGGGCTTCGCGGTTGAGTACAAGCGGAGCTTGTGGTTTAGCAAAAGACAAGACTTAGTTAAACAGAAAGCTCTGCACTTCCTACACCGTCAGGCGCAGCCTGACTCTCACCGCGAGCTTTGCTCGCTCTAAACCGCTGAGTTTCACTCAGCTCTGTCCCCCTCCTGCAGCATTTTGCTGCGTCCTCTGGTCAGGAATCACTTTCAGCTTTTATGCTGTTAGGAGAATCCCCGAAGGACAGAACCTTATGAAATCCTTATGGCTATTTAGCGCAGCCCTGCTATTGGCTTCGCCACAAATGCCCATGCAGGCGCAGACCCAGACCCAACACCAGAATTTTCGCATTGATAAAGTTCAGCGCTCTCAGCGTACTCAGCTGAGTGATAAAAAAAGCTTTCGCCTGAGCTATACGCCCACTCCAGATCCGATTCCGCTTAATCAGCATTTTCGGATTCGTGTCCAGGTTCAGAGTGCTGCTAATAAGCTACTTGATGGCGCCGTGCTAACAGTCGATGCGACCATGCCTGAACATAACCACGGCATGAACGTAAAACCCAAGGTCAAAGCCTTAGGTAAAGGCGTTTATGAAATTCAGGGCTTTTTATTTCATATGGCCGGTTATTGGGAAATTGCAATTAACGTCCAGCACGGTGGCAAACGCGAAAAAGTGATTTTTGGCGCTACTGTGGCGATGAAGCCGACTGAACATCACGGGAATCATCATTAGGGAGCGTTGAGTCATGAGCCTTGGGCTGCAGGCTAAAGCCTTAACAACAACGCTATTGCTGGGTTTATTACTGTCTGCCTGTCAGCCTCCAGGGCAAAATGCAGATGGTTCAGCGACGTTTTTGCCGGCTGAACGTGAATTGATTTTTTCGCTGACGCCATTGGGTGAGCCCCCGCCCAATCCGAGCAATCGTTATGCTGACAAAGCTGATGCAGCCCGTTTAGGGCAACAGTTATTTTATGATGCCCGCTTATCAGGCAAAGGCAATCTGAGCTGCGCCAGTTGCCATAATCCAGCGCTAGGTTGGAGTGATGGTCGTCCTAAAGCAGTTGGGATTAGCACAGGCACGCGCAACAGCCCCACACTCTGGAATGTTTCACATCAGCGCTGGTTATTCTGGGATGGGCGGGCAGATTCACTCTGGGCCCAGTCGATTCAGCCTTTAGAATCCCCCTTAGAAATGGGCGCGACCCGTACGGGGCTGTATCAGACTTTTCAACGTGAAGCTGATCTCAAACAGGCTTATCAAAAAGTATTTGGCCCCATGCCAGTCAGTCGCTCAGCCATTAATCAATCAACGGACTGGAAAAGCCTGCCCGAAGCTGACAAAGTAGCTGTAAATCGCTTTGTTAGTCATTTAGGCAAAGCCTTTGAAGCCTTTGAGCGCAAACTGGTCAGCGGAGAGTCTGACTTTGATCGCTTTGCCAGAGGTTTACGGGACAATGATCCGAAGCTGCAAAAAGCGATGAGTGTGGATGCTCAGTTGGGACTACGACTGTTT
The DNA here is from genome assembly GCA_913773825.1 of Candidatus Sericytochromatia bacterium. GTDB lineage: Bacteria > Cyanobacteriota > Sericytochromatia > UBA7694 > UBA7694 > CAJYHH01. Next base: position 14,377 of record CAJYHH010001046.1, read on the forward strand.
ATTGGGCGTGCTCAATGTGTTTTATGCCATAGCGGTCCCAATTTTAGTGACGGTGAGTTTCATAATTTAGGCTTACCGGCAATTCCAGGTGTGGCTGCAGACGAAGGCCGTCATGCTGGTATTCAGGCTGTTTTGGCCGATCCGCTAAATAGTCTTGGGCGTTTTAGTGATGCTGATCCAGATGATACCTGGGCCGATAAATTGCGCTACTTAAGTCAACACAACAGCAATCGTGGGGAGTTTCGCACGCCCACATTGCGTGAAGTAGAGCATTCAGGGCCATATATGCACGACGGTCGCTTTAGCAACCTGGAGCAGGTGATTGCCTTTTACAACACCCCTGAAGTCCATACGCCAGCATTGGGACGACGTGAAGATACTCTGCAGCCCCTGCGTCTAAGTGCTGAAGAAATTAAGCAGCTGAGCGCATTTTTAAAGTCATTAAGCAGTGGCCCTCCTGCCGTTGCCCTGACAAAGCCGCCAGCTTAAACATCTTTATCAACAAAACAAAGAGGCTGCTAGCCAAACCAACTAGCAGCCTCTTTAAACGTTTTGTGTGTTTATTTGGCCTGAGGCAGTTTGCCGCTGCTTAAAAAGGCATTAACGACACTGAGGCTGGCTTTAGGATTATCTAAAAATAGCTCATGGCCGCTTTCAGGAATCACACTTAGGCCTGCATTAGAAAATAAACGCTGTTGGCGAGTCTGAAAAGCTTGACCTGTCAGGGTATTACAGGCGCCAGCCAGAATCAGCACAGGCTGTTTATAGTCTGAAAGTCCTTTGGTAAAGTCCAGTTTGATCTGGCCCCGTTCGCCAAAAGTTGAATAAGTAGTGACTCTCCAGGCTAAAAAGCCAGCGCGTTTAACTTGTTCAGACGCGTTGGCAGGAATTTTCTGGCCGCAATAATAAGCGGGATGCTGACGGATGCGCGAAAAAATAAAGTCTGAACGCGCTTCGTTATCAGGGCCTTTAACATGCAGGGCACGAACCCAGCTGGTGGCGGTGGTGGCTAAAAAGCCCACGCTGGCTTGGTTCATTAAGGGTAAAACCTGATTGGCCATTTCAGTATTTAAAAAGCCAGGCTCAGCCAAAATTAAACGCTCAACGCGTTTAGGATATTTGCCTGTATAGGCTGTTGCCAGCATGCCGCCCCAGCCGTGACCAATCAGGCTTACGGGCTGATCGCCAGCAAAATGATCGACAAATGCTTCAACGTCTTTGAGGCTGTTTTCGATGCTTAATTGTTCAGCGGGAATACGGGCTGATAAGCCGCTACCGCGTTGATCGTAAAAGACCACATAATAGCGATCTGCCAGGGCTTTAAGCGCCAGCAGGCTTTGATAATCCCCGCCAGGGCCATCATGCAGCACCAGTAAAGGCGGGTTTTCGGGTTTGCCGAAAGTTTCGACATGAAAAGAAATCTGATTCAGCACAACCTGAGGCAGAGACTGATCCTGAGAGACCGTTGCCGGGACTTGATAATTGCCGCCGGTTGAGAAAAAAATCGTCAAAAACACGATTAGAGGCAAAGCAAACAGGGCAACAATCATCAAAAGAATATTTTTAAGCTTATTAGACATAACACTTACCGAAAAAGGGGCCAAAAGATGCCTTCACGTTACCAGAGTAAAGCTTCGCCCTGCCACTGGGTAGCGTGCTTGAGCTGACTGCGTGAAGGATGTTGAGATTAAATCAAAGATCGGGAAAAGACTTGCTGCGGACCTGGCCTTTTTTAGCGTCATAAACCAGGTCATTAGGGTAATACAGTTTGATTTTGAGATCGGTGAGTT
>CAJYHH010001047.1 GCA_913773825.1 Candidatus Sericytochromatia bacterium
GCATCATGAGCGAAGCCTTACTGCGGCCAGACTATGACACAATAGAGCTTAAAGCCCCTGATAATCAGGTCATTCAGCGGCAGGTCTCAGACGGTTTGGGCGTTCAAACCCAGATTTATAAACAGTCTGACGGCAGTCGTCGGCTCTGGTTTAGTCTTCAGAATCAGACTCAGCAAGCCCAGGATATTCAGCCGATTTCCCTCACCGCTGCTGATGGCCGGGTCTTTACGCCTTTAGCCGTTGAAGCACCTCTGCTGCGCCAATTGGCTCCAGGTGAGCGTTTTGAAGGCAGCCTGCGTTTTGACGGTGAGGGGCCATTTCGGTTTCAGGCTCGCGCTTTGGTATCAGAAGCTTATGCGCCACGCACGCTGGAAGTAAACGCCCGGATTCAGGCGGGCGCGCTGACCCTTACGGTCACCAATCCCTTAATTGAACGTCTGCTCTTGCCCGTGATTCGCGTCCAGCTTAAAGACGCTCAACAAATCTATCATCTGCGCTATGTGCTGCCCCAGGCGCTGCTTCCGCTGGAGCGCAAAGTCTATACCCTGCCTTTGCCAGCAGGTTTTAAAGGTCGTGATGTTCAGGCTCTGGGCACAAGTTATCCGATTGTGGACTTAGAAATTAACCTTGACGATGCCTGGCGCAGTAAAGAGCTGGGTCACTGGCCCCAGGCTCTGCTGAAATACGAAGAAATCCTGCGGCGCTTTGAACTCAATCTTAAACCGCTGCGTCGCGCTCAGACACTTAAAGATCTGTTCTGGCTGCAGCTCCAGCTTAAACGCGATCAACAAGCCTGGCAGACCCTCAAGCGAATTCAAGCTGTGCCGGATATTCCTGCAGCAGAACGGGCCAAAGTCATTTATGAAATCAGTGAATGGCTGGTACAGCGTGGTGATTATCAGCGGGCACTTGAGTTAATCAGCCAGGCCCGCCGCCTGCAGCCCCGTGATCTGCCTTTGCTGCGCATTCAGGCTTATGCGCTGCTGCGAGCTGGCCAAATCAGCGCTTCGTTAGCGCGTTATCAGGAATTGCTGCAGGTCCAGCCTCAAGATACCCAAGTGCTAAAAACCGTAACGGGTTTACAGCAGCGTCTGGGCCAGTATCGGGCCGCGCTTAAGACGCTGCTTCGACTGCATCAGCTTAAACCCAGCCGTGCAGATCAGCTGACTATTGCATCACTGTTTCAGCGTCTGGGAGAATACGCTCCGGCGATTCAATGGTACCAGCGTTATCTGAGCGCAGGTAGCCATCTCAAAGTGATGCTGAATGTAGCCTGGCTTTATGAGCGCCTGAATCAGCCCACTGAAGCGCTTAACTGGTATCGTCAGGCTTTAAACGCCGGAGCCCCTGCAGAGCACTGGCTCAGTGTAGCGGGTCTTGAGCGCAGGCTTAAACAACCGGCCCGGGCCTTAAAAAGCTTTGGCCTTTATCTGGCCCACTGCCCAGACTGTCGGGTTCAGACCTGGGCTGATGCAGCTTATCTGGCTCGCCAGCTAGGCCAGCTCAATTTAGCTGAAAGCTATTATCAACGCCATCTGGCATTCACAAACAATGCTGATAGTCGCCAGAATCTGGCGGATCTGCAGCGCCGTCGTGGTCGGCGCGATCAGGCTCTACAGACTCTGCGTCCGTTGGGACGTCATTGCCAGAACTGCCGCAGCTTACTGCTTGAACTGGCGGATCTGGCCCGCAGCCAGGGTTACTGGCATGAAGCGCTAAGCTATTATCGCCGTTTAGGCTCACTGAATCAGTTACCTGCCAGTTTGCGCTATGACCTGACTTTTGGCGCCATTCAGGCTGGAGACACAGCTCTGGCAGAACAGCTCAGCACGAATCTGACCCGCTTAAGTACCGCTCAAAAATTGGCTTTAAATCGCGAACTAGCTGGGTTTTATCGCCGTCAGGGTCGCCCAGAAGCCGCTTTTAGTCTGCTTGAAAAACTTTATCTGGATCAACACAACTCCCCATTCCGGGCAAAAGTTCTTGAAGACCTGTTGGCTGCAGCGCTGGAATCGGGTCAGAGCCAACGCTTAGAGCCCTTACTAGCAGGCCAACCGGTTCCAGCTGGTCTGAGCGCCAGTGGTCATTATCTGTTGGGCAAATGGGCTTATTCACTAGGTGATTATGTCGAAGCCAGCGAACATCTCAAAACAGCCGTCAGAGCCAGCCAAAAACCCGTTGGGGAGCACTATCGTCTTTTAGCGGCTGCCTATCGGGCGCTGGGCCAGAATGACTGCGCTATTGCCTGGCTTGAACGGGCAGATACCCTGCTGGCAGGCTTAAATAACACATCCGCTTTACCCCCTGGCTGTCGCTAGCGTACATCAAGTGGCAATCTCAAGCCAGCTAACCTACAATCAAAATATGTTTGCCCTCCTGCGCCTGTTTTTAATCCTGCTCTGCCTGAATTTATCAATCAGCTCGGTTGCTGCAGCCACGCTTAGCCACACCAGTCCTTTGGCGATTCACGGAGTCAATTATTATCCCCGCCAAAGCCCCTGGAGTTTGTTCTGGCCTGATTTTAAAGCTGAAGTCATTCAGACAGATTTTGTCCGGATTCAACAATTGGGTTTTAACACGGTCAGAGTCTTTGTGCCTTATCAAGTCTTTGGCGGGGCCCAGCCAAAGGCCGTCAGACTCCAGCAGCTGCGCCAATTATTAGATCTGGCTGCGTCTAACAAGCTGCTGGTAATCATTACTCTGTTTGATTTTTATACAGATTATGGCCAGATTGAACCCGCTCGACAACATCTTAAAGCGCTAACAAGAGCTGTTGGTCAACATCCCGCCATTCGAGCCTGGGATCTCAAAAACGAAATTGACCTGGATTATAGCGGCGGGCGCAGTCAGGTTTTGAGCTGGCTAAAAGCCATGGCGCTGACCCTCAGACAGCAGGTGAAACAACCGATTAGCGCCAGCGTTTCACGCCCGGAGGCAGCAGCTGAACTCCATGATATTCTGGACTATCTGACGTTTCATTATTATGGTCCTGAGGCAGACTTTGAAACCCGAGTCGCAGCTCTGCGCCGTCAGAGCAATAAACCGCTGGTGCTGGGTGAATATGGCTTTCATACCTGGACCCAAGGGCCTGACCCCCATCAGCCCGAGCATCAGTTTAATTATTATCAGGCGATTCTGGCCGGTGCCCTGAACCAGAAACTAGCCGGCAGTCTGGCCTGGTGTCTCTATGACTTTTCGCCTGATTTGCGCGAGCCCTGGGTTCTTAAGCAGGACAGCGTGCAGTATCATCTGGGCCTGCTTAATCTAGCCGGTCAACCCAAAGCCGGTCTAGGCGCTTTAAATCAAGGCATGTTTTTACGTGATGCCCGTGATCACCGCGCCAGCAGTCTTGAGACCCGTCAATTTGACTTGGTTTTACAGAGCTCACGCCCCACTCGCGTAACCCTTGAACGTCAACGCGACCACAAGCTGATGGCCAGCCGCAGCTGGCACATTCCAGCGGGTGTCACGCGTTTAAGCTGGCCAGAAACAGCAAGCAATGTCAAAGAGCTGATTTATCTGCGCGAGCGCTATGTCCTGAGGGGGCAGCATTTAATTGGGCCAGGCCAGCGCCCTTTAGCCATTCAGACAAGGCTTGAGCTGCGCCGCCGCTAACGCTAGGCGGCACTAAACGTTATAAGCTGTAAACAATAAAAAGCCTTCAGAAAAAACTGCTAGAATACCGCAGAACCTTGCGTGAGGGCCAGACATGCTCGAAGCCGAGAATCTGCCGATTCTGATCGTTGACGACGATCCCAATATCATCAAGATGATTCGCGATATTCTCGAGATTGCACGAATTGACGCGATCAGCGCTACAAGTGGGCGTCAGGCTTTAGAATGTCTGGAACAAAACCCTGTCAGGCTGGCAATTCTCGATATGCAGTTGCCCGATACCTACGGGATTCAGCTCTTTCAGCAGATTCAGATGCGCTACCCTGATTTGCCCTGCATCTTTGTCTCAGGCCTTGATCAGGAAATGGAAATTGTCTTGGGGCTTGAGTTAGGCGCAGAGGATTACATTACGAAACCTTTCCGCCCCCGCGAACTGCTGACGCGCATCCATAAAGTCCTGCGACGTCAGGCTTTAACGCCAGTCCAAACAGCTGCAACAGCTGCGCTTGAACCCAAAACTGACGCTAACAGCCTCACCTTTGGCTCACTCTCAATTGATGCGGGCCGCCGGAGTCTGAGTTTACAAGGCCAGACTGTAACGCTGACAAAAGCAGAATTTGATTTACTCTGGCTCCTGGCAACTCATCCTGGTCAGGTTTTGACGCGCCGCCAGATTCTCGACAGGCTCTGGCCTGATGACTTAGATGTCAGCGAACGGATTATCGATACTCATATTCGCCACCTGCGCGAAAAGCTCGCCGCTGACAGCAAAAGTGCCGCTTTGATTCACACTTTACGCGGCGTCGGCTATAGCTTTGGAAGCCGCTGAGTTAAGCGTTTTGCACGGACTGTTTAACTCCATCAAAAGTCCATCTTGTCTCCACAAACTTTCTATTTTACCTCCATGGCAGATCGGAAGAGCACACGTCTGAACTCCA
>CAJYHH010001048.1 GCA_913773825.1 Candidatus Sericytochromatia bacterium
ATCCTGACCGCTTAACGATTGCAATTGCGGGTCGTTACGCTGCCACACAGGAGAGCTAAGATGCCGCAACGTCATCATAAATTTGGCGAATGGCTGCTGCGCTTTGAGCTGATTGCCGCTGCCTCCCTTCAAGACACGCTTCAGCGTCAGACTGAAAAGGGCGGCTATATCGGCGATCTGCTGATTGAGGCAGGGCTTATCAGTGCTGAAGTCCGGGATGCGATCCTTTTACTCCAAAAACTGCTGGGATCTTCAACCCGTTTAGCTGATTTAGAGATTGCGCCAGAAACGCTGCGAAAAATTTCTCCCCGTGTCGCTCGCGACAGCTCGGTGATTCCGATGCTTCAGGTCGATAACTGGCTGGTCGTGGCGATGTCACAAGGTGACGATCAAGACTTAATTGCCGATTTATCGAGCCAGACGGGCCTAAGAATTTATCCGGTGGCTTATCGCGCTTCAGATATTCAGGAAGCTGCTCAAAGTGCTTATGATCCGCGCCGTGCCATTCAGGCTGGTATGGAGTGGATTCACGATGAAATGCCTGACGGCGACGGGCCTTTATTGACCTTTGTCGGTTCAGGGGATGCGATTGGCACAGGCGCTCGTAATCAGACATGTTTACATCTGCGTACCGAAGAAGCCGCTTTTTTAATTGACTGTGGACCAACCAGCTTAACCGGTATGAAGCAACTGGGTTTGCCGACTCATCAGCTGGACGGGATTTTACTGACGCATGCTCATGGGGATCATTTTGCCGGTGTGCCCTTTATTTTATTAGAACAAGTTGAGTTGAAGCGGGAACGTCCTTTTTGGCTGATGGGCACCGAAGCGGTTTTAGAAATTGTCAAACAGTGGAACCGTCTGGCTTATGGTGGTTTAATGGACAAACTTGGCTTTGAGCTGCGCTGGCTGGCAATTGAACATGAGCCCCGCTCGATTCCGGGTACTGGGATCATGGTCTATCCGTTTGCGATGCATCATCAAAAAGAGCGTTTGTGTCTGGGTTATCAGATCCATCTGCCCGAAGAAAAAATCATTGCCTTTACAGGCGATACAGCCTGGAACGACAATCTGGAGCTTTTATCTCGCGACACGGATTTATTAATCTGTGAATGCAGCTTTTATGAACCCAAGTCTGATATCCGTCATCTTGCTTATACCGAACTGTTTGAAAAGCGTGAGCGTCTGCGCAGTCGCCATCTGATTCTGACCCATATGGGCAGTGAGATGCTGCAAAAAGCCTCAAACGGTGAAATTGAGTTTGACACTGCTTATGACGGCCTGACCGTGGACCTGGGAGGGAAGTAGGACGCGAGGACTAAGGGATTGAGGACTCAAGAACAAAGAGACATGAAAAATCAAATCGATCAAACAATGGACCTGATGCAAGGACAAGCGCTCATATCTGCTCCGTCCTGCGTCCTGCGTCCATTTGTTCTTTAGTCCATGCGCCTGCTGCTTGATCTGCGCTGGGTGCGCTCTGAGATTCTCGATGGGATTGCCAGGGTTAGTTTAAGCGTGACCGCTGAATTATTGCATCTGCATCCAGACTGGCGATTTTCGCTGCTGTTTACCGATGCCAAGATGCGCGATTTTTCACTCAACTGGATTCGTCAGTATCATCCCCAGGAGATTCTGGCGGATTATCAGGCGCTGGTAACGGGCTTTGGCCCGACTTCGCCGATGAATCGCGCTCTGCTCTGGAAGCAGGTTAAAGGCTTTAGACCCGAGCTGTATTACAGCTTCTATTATATTTTTCATCCGCTGCCGATTCCTCAGGTCTGTACGGTTCATGATTTAATTCCGCTGCTCTACCCCGATTATTTTTCCCAGGCTTCGCTGAGCTTTAGAATGACCATGACCCGGGCTCAGGTGCTGCGAATGCTGCTGCGGCCAATGGATGCAGTGGTTACCGTGTCTAAAAACAGTCGCCAGGATCTAGTCGACAGATTAGGGATGCGGCCTGAATGTGTTTATGTTTGTCCGCCTGGTGTTGAGCCAGTTGATTTAGATGGGCCAGCTGGTAAAGTTGCGCCTTTAAACGGTCTGCCGCCTGGGTATATTCTGAGCGTGGGCCGTCCGGATCCGCATAAAAACTTTCATGGCTTAATTGAAGCTTATGCTGACCTGTCGCCGGATTTGCGTCGGGCTCACCCTCTGATTCTGGCTGGCCCTGGCGATAAACCCTATACCCGAAAGCTCGAGGAGCAGGTTAGAGCCTTGGGCCTGGAGCGTCAGGTCCGTTTATTAGGCCCGGTTGATAGCGCTGATTTAGGCGCGCTGTATCGCCATGCCGGCGTCTTTGCGCTGCTTTCTTTTTATGAAGGCTTTGGTTTGCCGGTGCTTGAAGCCATGGCTCAGGGCACACCGGTGATTACTTCTGATCGCAGTTCTTTACCCGAAGTAGCTGGCGATGCTGCTTTATTAGTAAACCCGGAGCGACCGATGGAAATTGCCTGGGCACTAAACCGGATGCTAAAAATGTCTTCTTTTTCAGATTCTCTGCGCCGTCGTGGTCCACGCCGCGCTGCTCAGTTTAGCTGGCAGCGCACGGCTGAAAATTTATCTTCGGCGTTAATATCCGTGCATCAAGCCGTTTCGGTTTAAGCCCGGATGTTGATGCGGCTAACGGGCTGGCTGCTGGCGCAAACGCTGCTCACACCCGCGCAGCTTGATTTGATTCAACCCTTTTTTAAGACTTCAGATTTAATGACTGTTAATCAGCCTGAATATCAAGCTGCTGGCGTGAGG
>CAJYHH010001049.1 GCA_913773825.1 Candidatus Sericytochromatia bacterium
AATCACTTTTGACAATGGGGTCTGGTAAGGCGGCTGGGCCAGATAGCTGGTGTCCCAGCCCGGAATCAGCCAGCGTGAAGCCAGTAAATTGAGCACTAAAACCACCGCCATCGGCGCCAAAGCCAGCCAGAATGAAGGCAGCGATTGTTCATGCTGTTCGGTCTGAAGGGTTTCAACATGCTCCCCATAGCCTCTGTTCTGAGCAGCTGCCTGTTTAACCCGATAATTGAGCCAGAGCATGCCCAGGCCCAGCATAATCACGCCGCAGACCGTGCCGATTACAGGGGCGGCATAAGTATCTGTCCCAAAAAAGGGCATTGGGATTGCGTTTTGAATCTGCGGGGTGCCCGGTAAAGCGGTCATGGTAAAGGTAAACGAGCCTAAGGCAATCGACCCCGGAATCAGGGCTTTGGGAATATTTGCTGAGCGAAACAGCGCTGCTGCAATCGGAAAGACCGCAAAGGCAACCACAAACAACGAGACCCCACCATAGGTTAACAGCGCACAGGCCAGCACAATCGCTAAGACTGCCCGGCCTTCACCGAGTTTATCGGCAATAAAGCCTGCAATCGAGCGGGCGCAGCCGCTGTCATCCATCAATTTGCCAAAAATGGCGCCAAGCAAAAACAAAGGAAAATAAGCCTTGGCATAGTTGGCAAAATGCAGCATAAACACTTCGGTGTAGCTTGCCAGTACGGGCACACCCCCATTAAATGCCACGGCCAATAAAGCCAGAGCAGGTGCTAAAATCAGCACGGTAATGCCACGATAGGCTAAAAAGATTAACAGGGCCAAAGAAACCAAAATCCCAATTACACCCAGCATTTGCACCTCCACTGTAGAGTTGCTGTAGCCTAACAGACCCCTTAGCAGCGAACAAGCCTCAAGCCTTGCTGGAGCCTGATGTTTAGGTGCCAAGCAAGTGACCATCTCGACAAGGCTATAATCTGATAGATCCCGACAACTCGATCCCGACAAAACAATTGAAGAGCTCACCCCAGGCTTATGACAGAAATTTTTCGCCCTGCGTTTGCCCAAGCGGCTGCGGACAAGGTTATTGACCGCTCAGAGCTGCTTAAGCTGCGTGAACTCAATCAACAGCTGCAAAAAAACGCCCCCAGCAGTGAAGAAGCCCGTGTTGCAAAACGGACTTTGCAAAGCCTGGATCAGTACCAGGGCACAACCCAGCTCAATCAGCCAGTCCAACAAGCTGAGGGCAAACCCGTTTTTTACGCTTTTTCGTTTTTGCCGACCTATAGCGAAAAAGAGCCCGTGCCTGGTAAAACCCCGCTTGAAAAGGTCTCAAATCTTTCACAAGGTGACGCGCTGCCAGACACGGTCTCAGACAACGTGCGCTGTGCCGCCGCGACCATTTTGAATGCCTATTTACTGCTTGGCGGGGACTTTGCTAAATTGCCGGGCAAACTGGGGCTGCCGCCTGAAACCAGCAGCCTGACTTATGAAAATGCCCATCGTGTCCAGGAAGCGCTTTATACTCAGGCCAATGTACAAGGCGGTCAGGGCTTAAATATCTCTGATTCTAATCGCTATGAATACGGCACCAGCCGGATTACCAAACCTGAAATAGTCGGTGAAAGCCGAATTGCCGCGACTAAAATTGGCCTCAAAACCCATGCCCTGATGGGCCCCACCCGCGAAACCATGAGCCAGCGTGAAACCGCAGTTAAAGCGTTTATCGCTAAACACCCCAAAGCACCGATGTATGTCACCGTTCAGGGGGGCCCCCGCGTCAGGGCCCCTCAAGATATCCAAAAACTCAATCACGCCGTAACGGTTTATCATGAAGCCGGTAAGTTTTATCTGATCGATACAGGCGTCAACGATAATGGGGCCGGTCGCGCCATTCGCCAGCTTCAGGCATCAGAAGTCAAAGAATTGCTCTATGACAATCCGGGTTATGTCTTTGGCATGACCCTGGAAGAGTGAGCGAGAAACATCATCATGCAGTTGCCTCAACATCTTTTATCGATTTTTCCTCAAGCGGTCCAGAATCCCACGCTTGGTCAGACTCAGACCCAAAGTTCTGAGCCTGTCAGAGGCCAAGCGTCTGCTCAGATCCGGGCTCTGCCGGCTGATCAGCTTAAACAGACCGCCCCACCCAGTACGCTGCAGCAGATGATTTCCTTTTTTAAGCCCGATCCGCCGGCTCCGGTAACGGCTGCAGATACGGCTTTTGCCCGTGAACTTGAAGCCAAAAGCCTCAGAGGCCGTCACCCGAGTGTCGAAGACATGGGCCGTTATCGCCACGCCACTCAAGGCCAGCCGATTTATCAGACTCAAGTCGCTCAGACAAGTCAGGCACTCCAGCCCCAAAAGCTGTCAGAGATTGTTCCTGCCATGAAAAACATCTTTAGCCGTATCGACCAAAATAAAAACGGCTATTTATCTGATGCTGAGCTTAAACAAGCTGTACGGGACCCAGCCATCAAAGGCTCAGAAGCTGTGGCGCTGGCTACTTTGCTTAAACTCAACGGCTCCATTCAAAAAATTGCCTTTAACGAGTTTAAACCCACCAGCGGCGTGCATCAGCGTGACTTAAATGCCCTGGCACGCAAAGCCAGTAAAGATCAGCCTTCCCGCTGGACGCTGTATGTAGAAAGTTATGTCTTTAATCAGAGTCTAAAGCTCAGGCAAAGCCATCAGCAGCTGTTTCCTAAAGGGGTGGAGAGCATTCGCCCCGATCAAATTCGTCAGGGCGATTATGGCACCTGCACGATCTTAGCGGCAGCCGGTGCTCTGGCTGCCAGCCCGGCTGGCAAACAAGCTATTCTCAGGATGATCAGCGAACAGCC
>CAJYHH010001050.1 GCA_913773825.1 Candidatus Sericytochromatia bacterium
ATAGTTCTCACCGGCTGCCGCGCCACCGCCTTCGCCGTCTTCTTTATCGCCTGTTTTGTCTTCAGGTTCTGCTTCAGGGCTGCCGTCGAGTGAAATTGCATCAAATTCATCTGATTCAACTTCACCTTCGGGCACTTCAATGTCATCTTCATCCTCAGGCGGAGTATCCAGATGGCCAAGTTCAATCAAAGGGGCTTGATCATCCGTTAAAACCGGAGAGTTTTCAAGCGCTTGATCAACGTGTTTTTCCATTTCTTCAGCGGCCATATGGACTGGGGCGCCTACAACTTCAGAACGGCCAGGTAAGGGACTTGCTCCACGTGTGGCAGAAGTGCTTGTAATGGCCTGGGCAGCCTGGGTTGGGCTAAGTGGGGCGGTTCCGCGGACTGGGCTTGCAGCAGAGCTGCCTTGGGAAGGGAGATTGATATTACTCATCTATTGACTCATCTCTACTGATATCCACATATCGGCGGGCATACGAGGGTTGCTTTTGACAAATTCATTTGACAGGGGGCCTCATAGCTGTTAGATTTTCAGGGATTTACTAAAGTCTCAAAAAGCATAACAGAGAACAGATTCCCGATCCAGGAAGCGAATTAGGAAGCGAGTCAGCAAGCGTGTTTAATAAGCTCAATTCTCTTAACAGTAAGCTTAATCCGCTCAACTCACTTAACCCACTTAACCAGAACAACTCATTTGGGCAGCTTAAAGATCTTAAGACCGCCCAGGGTCAGATCAGCCAGCGCGATACTCAGCGTCAGGGCGCTGCCCGCACGCAGTATCAGCAGGCCGAAGAGCTGCTTAAAGCTTATAACCGCAATCTGGACAAACAGACCCTGCGCCAATGCATGCTGCTGCTGACCGAGTGTATCCGCACCTCGCGCAGCTTTCCAGAACCCTATATTCTGCTGGCTTATATTTATCACGCGCTGCAGATGCCGCAATTGGCGATGAAGTATCTGCGCGTGGCAGAACATCTGCAGCGCAATCATCCGACTGTGATCAAGCTCAAACAAGCCATTTTGGATGGCTTTCAGGCCCCGGTGGTGGCCCGGCGTAAATCCAGCAGCAGTGGCTTTCAGCTGCATGCACTTGAAGAAGTTGACTATGATGATTTATACGATGAGCTTGAAAGCCTGATTGCCAAAGAAGTGCAGGCAGCCATGAATCTGCCGATTCCAGTTCGTCCTGAAGCCTCTAAAGATCTGATTCAGGAGCTTAAACAGCATCAGGATGCGCTTGAACAGACTTTAGATCTGGTCAATGGCCAGCTTGAGATTGTTGAGCAGGAAATTGACTGTGCCCCCCTCCGCAGCCGTCTGCGCCTGGTTGAAAGTCGCTGGCGACAGCTGGCCACATTAAGTGAGCAGGCGCAGACGGGGTTAGAGCTTCAGCGAGCGATTATGACGGCGATGTCAGATGTTCAGATCGAAATGTTTGAGCCTAGCCCCTCAGAAGCGCGCTTAGAGAGCTTTCTGGATCAATGTGATGCCTTTGCGGATCAAATTGATATGATTGAATCCAAAGGCTTAGGGATTGTGGCGCTCAAACAGGACTATGAAGCCCTGGTAGAAGGCATTACCCAGCTTCAGGATCGTCTTGATGGTTAGGCTTGATTAAAGCGAAACAGTCGCTAGATGACAGATGAACCAGAGTCGGTTTTGTTTGTTTTAACGCAAAATACCTGGAAAATTCCAGGCGCGTAAAAATTGATTTTTGGCGATAAAAAAGCATGATTTTGCTTTTGAACGCAATTTTAAGTGCTTATTGCCTCCATTAGTCGGCCCGGCGACCCTCCGGGCCGACAAAAGGAGGAATGCAGCGTCAGCTTATCGCTGGCCGCTTAAGCTGAGTTTTGCGTGCTCAGCCCCTTCACCCTGATAACCTTCACCTGTGACGTAGCCTTTGGCCATGCCAAACAGCGTCACAAGCTGATTGTTATCCCAGTATTCGGCCTGGTCGACCTCGACTTTAATCAGCACAATATCCGGATCATTGGGACCGTCAGGGAACCAGACTTTATGAGCCTCGCTCCAGAACTGAGCAATCTTGTCACGATCCGCCACAATGCTTGCGCGGCCAGAGACCGATACATAGGTGGATGAACTTGGATTAGCGTACGAGAGGTTGACCTGGGTATGGCCTTCGATCTCGCCGATTTTGGGTGTGGTTTTGTCGGTTAAAAACCACAGCGTCCCGTCAAAGTCTTCATTTTGGGTTGCCATCGGACGGCTGCGCAGGCTGCCATCGGGCATTTCGGTAGTAAACATGGCGATATCCACGCCTTTGATCAGTTTGCCAAGGGTGGCAATCTGACCTTCACGATCCTGGGGTTCTTGTTTAGCTGCGGTCTGGTTGGCTGGGCTGGACATTCTGGATTCCTCCAATTAATTAATTAATATTAATCTGTTTAGATAATATAGGGGATGTCCAAACCAGATGGCAATGCTGCATAAGGGTTAGAAGTGTAAGAACTTTGTATAATCTAGCTTAGAGCCTGTTAAAAGCAGTCAACAACACAGGGCTGACGCTGTTTTAAAAAGCTTCGTGCCAACACCCTGACCCTAGCTTCAGCTATGATATTCCCTGGAGGCGTCACTCATGCGGATCACCTTTCTTAATCTCAAGGATTACCGGCATCAGCACAGTCTGGTTAGCGGCCCGATTGGCTTGGCTTATCTGGCTGGGGCCGCTAAACATCGTTTTCCGGGGATTCATGTTCAGATCGAAGTGGATGTGGATCAGGTGATCGCCAGCAAGCCTGATATTATTGGCGTCTCAGCTTATACCGAAGATTACAGCCAGTCGATTGAAGCCGCTCGTTATTTGCGCCGCAAACTGCCGGGGACACCGATTTGGCTCGGTGGGCCACATATTAATGCTTTGCCTAACACTCTGGCCCGCGACTTTGATCTGGGAGTTGTCGGTGAAGGTGAAGAAACCTTTGTTGAGCTGCTTGAGCTCTATGATCGCAACCAGCTTGACCCGGATCATCTTAAAGCTGTTAATGGAATTGTCTATTGGGACAATGACGAGCGTGTGCTAACCCCTGAACGTGACGTGATTCAGGATCTTGACCAGATTATTTTGCCTGATCGCTCAGTCATGAAGACTTATTGGCCGCCCTCTCAGTCTGTCTTGCACTGGCCCCAGCCGATTTATACCTCACGCGGTTGTCCGTTTAAATGTGTGTTTTGCATTTTTAGTATGGACTCGCAAAAAGTCCGTTATCACAGCGTTGAGCGCGTGGTGGCAGAAATTGAAGATATTCTGCGCCATCATCCTGGGCAGCAGCACATCACGATTCACGACGATTTATTTGCCCTGAGCAAAAAGCGTTTAGCGGCCTTAACAGCAGGCATTCGCGAAGCGGGGATTCATAAAAAAGTCAGCTTTGTGTGTATGGCTAAAGCCAGCATCTTTAATGACGATATGGCTCGTTTAATGCGGGATATGAATGTTTCGGTGGTGACTTTTGGCTTAGAGTCAGGGGTTGAGCGGATCCTGAAGTATCTCAAGGGCGAGCGTAATAAAGTTGAGCATAATGTCAACGCCATTGAAGTCTGTGCCCGCCACGGCATCCGCATGGGGGGCTATTTTATTATTGGCACCCCCCATGAGACCTATCATGAATTACAAGACGCTTACTGGTTTATTCGCAATCATCTGCCGCCAATGGTGATGGCGGGGATTTATCGCCTGACGCCGTTTCCGGGCACTAAATTCTGGCAGGAAGCGGTCGAGATGGGTTTAGTCAGCAATGATATGGAAGACTGGCGCCCATTTAACTATCTCAATCAGGACAAGCGCGACTTTTTGTTTTTTAACAAACACTACAGTCTTGAAACCTTTAATCAGGCTTACCCCCATTTTGTGCGCCTGACAGATCGTAATCATCTTGGCATGGGCACTGAAAAACAAGAGCTCACGATTAAAGAATATCTTGAGCCCTTAATGCGAGAGACGCTTTTACGCTTTAAACCAGAGCGCACGCTTGAAGTCAGCGGTTTTTCACGCATGTTGGCTGAATGGCTGGCTGAAGAAGAAGGCCTGACCGGCAAAGTTGATCTGCTCAGGCCCTGGGAGTTTGATAGGTTTGCCAATCCTGAATCCCTCGCTAACTCTGACCACTCTGGTCATTCTGCTCTTGTTGAGCCTGCTGCAGATCCAGAATTTTCGACTCTTTCAGAAGCTCCTAAACCGTCTCAACCCGCTTACGACCTGATCATTGTCAATCTGGCCTTAGAGCAAATTGCTGCCAAGCCTGAACTTGTTTTAGCGCGTTTGTCTGAGGTTTTGGCACCCGGTGGGCGCATGCTGCTGATTTGTTATAACCCGCTTAATAGCTCAATGTTGTCTCAGTTACTGGCGGGTCGCTGGTTTAGTGATTTCTGGGGCATGCGGCCCTTTGATATGCTTCGCTATTTTGGGCCTAAGCAGCTTGAGAATCTACTGCCTTTAGAGGTCGCTGAGCGCGGCCGACTTGAAATTCCTTCCCAGGGCTCACCCCTGTCAACCGAAGTGTTAGAGCTGCTGGGCCAAATCACGCCTGTCGGCTTGGCCGGGCTAAACGACATGGCTTATACTGTTCTCACTACTCCCAAGGAGGCTCAAGGTGGGCAATATCTTCAAGCGGCTGACAAATCTGGCGCGCGCCGAGATTTCGCAATTCACCCATCGTGACCACGAGTTTAGCCAGGAGTTTATGGACTATTTCCGGCAACAGCCGGAGTATCAGGCCAATCGCCAGTTTTTCGAAGACGATTACCAGGCTTACTCTTCCCATGATTACAGCTCTTCTTCGAGCTATAGTAGTCACAGCAGCAGTAGCAGCCGTAAGTCTGCCCATACCGAAACCGGCGGCTATGATCCGTATGATGCTTTAGAAGTAGCTCAGGGCGCTTCGTTTGAAGAAATCGAAAAAGCCTATCGCAAAATGGCGCGTAAATATCATCCTGACCGCTATCAGGATGCCAAAGAGCGCGAAACCGCCACGCGCGTCATGGCAATTATTAACTCGTCTTATACCTTCCTCAAACAAAAACACGGCAAGAAATAATCTTTTCGCGATGTTTGCTGCAATCTCCTCTTTCTTGTCATTCCGGCCTCCGAGCCGGAATCTACAGCGGTCATTCTGCTTAGAGACGCTTCTGAGTTTAAATCTGATTCTAAACAGAAAGTCTGAAGCTTAGCCGTGGACTTTTTTCAGGGTATGGATGCGGCCATTGTTGCAGCCCGTGAGGCTCAGGCCCGAGGTGAAGTGCCAATTGGTGCTGCTTTATTTAAAGGCGATCAGCTGATTGCTGTCGCCAGCAATACCTGTGATGCTGACAAAAATCCGCTGCAGCATGCTGAGATGCGCGTTTTACATCAGGCGATGCCGCTACTTGAGCAGGCTGATTGGCGCCAGAGCACGCTTTATGTCACCCTTGAGCCCTGCCCGATGTGTATGGGGGCGTTAATGCATAGTCATCTGGGCTCGCTGGTGTTTGGGGCTTATAATCTC
The DNA here is from genome assembly GCA_913773825.1 of Candidatus Sericytochromatia bacterium. Lineage (GTDB taxonomy): Bacteria > Cyanobacteriota > Sericytochromatia > UBA7694 > UBA7694 > CAJYHH01. The sequence goes on from CAJYHH010001050.1 coordinate 5,507, forward strand.
AAATGGGGTTGCTGCGGCACGGTAACAGACTTTCGCGGCTTTTTTCCAGCTGAGTCTTTAACGGTCTGGAGTGGGATTCGCGAAGTTGAATGTGCGGATTTATTAGCTGGATTTTTTGCCAGTCTGCGCTAGCTTTTTTTGGAAGCTTTTTATTGTCTGAAAATCGATATCAGCTCAACTATTTAGGTGCTTAACCCTTAAAATTTAATCACAACCGTCAGATCTGAACGTATTCCAAATGAGTTGAGATTGCTGATCAGATTTAGGCCGAGGCCCACGCCAACATGCTGATTGAACATCAAATCTGAACCCAGCCCTAGAGCTGCTACAGGTCGGATATCTCCTCTAAGCAGAGAAGGAGAGCCGATGCCGATTTCACCATTCAGATAAGGCTGGAAGTGGGGATGATTTAGCAAATAATACCTGCTGCCAAGGGTTAGTGTTTGGTAGCCACTGGTAAAGTTCATGCCGTCTGAATACATCAGATGAAAGGAAAAAGGTTTGTTTTTATCAGGTCTGTAATGGATTTTTCCTTCCAAAGATAAAAACGTTAAGTTGCCAAGGCTGGGGCCAAACTCGACTGAAAACTGCGGCTGGCCGGGTTCTTCTAAAGCCTGAGCGGGTGTTGTGCTGGTGATAAAAAGTGCGGAAACAGAGGTGAGTATGCTTAAAAAACTGAGTCTTTTCATTTGTCTGATTAAAGTGATTAGGACTTTCTATAGGCTGATTATGAACATATCACCCCTTTTTGTTTGGCTTGGGCAGTCTAAAATTTCAGAATGCCTGATTGTGAAATTTGAATCACTTGATGGCTCATTTTGTTGATTGGGAGTTAAGACAGGTCAGTTTTCTGATCTGTTTTCCGATAAAATAGATTGAGACTAGGCCTGAGGATCAGATCGTTATGGAACTCAATGCAACCCGGCAGACAGGGATTCAAACTCCACCCGCTCCAATTGCCCCTCAGGCTTTGCCTGAGCCCGCATCTACAGAAGCCCCTGCCCTAAGTACGCCCCATAGCTCTGAGACAAACGAACTCAAACCACAAGATGTGCCCTTGCTGCTCAGTCAGTCAGCGTTAGCTCAAGGTCAGAGCCTGGCTGAACTGCCTTTGATTGAGTCTGTTCAAGCGGCTCAGAATGAACAGGCCATTACGGCCATGATTGAGCCAGAAGCCGCTTATCAGCCGCGGGCCATTTTGCCAGAAGAAGTCCAGAAAGTACTCGACGCTTATAATACCGAAGTTCGTCAGGCAATTGATCAAGCACCAGAAGGTTCGCGTTTAGCCCGTTTTGAAACCTCCTTACGTTTATTAGCCGGTTTACAGGAGCCTAAATTACAGCAGGATAGCCAGGCCTGGGATGTGCTGCAGATGCGCCGCAGCCAGATTGAAAGTGAACACCAGCGCCTGATGCAGACCCCTGAAGTCCAGCAGGCTTTTGATCAGGCTCGCAGCTCGGCTTTAGGCAAAATCTTTGGTGCTGAACTCAAGCAGCGCGCTGGCCAGCAGGCCGCTTATTTGCTCAGTGAGGCGTTTCAGCAAGAGCTGTCTAAACTGCCTGAAAACGAAGTCCAGAGCCGGGTTCAGCAAGAGCTTTCAGCCTTGGCGATTTTAGATCCCAAGCGCGCAGACACGATTGCCTCTGAATTAATTGAACGCACGGTTGCGCACCAGGCGCTTAAAAGCCTGCAGTCAAATGGCGAAAACGGCGCTCAGACGCGTGAAGGGGTTTCACAGGCCTTAGGCGTTTATCTCAAAGCCCAGCAATCAGCTGTGGGCGTCAGTGTTCAGGCCACGAATCTTTCGCGTTTGACTCACTTGCCCGATGAGCAAATTAAGCAGTTAACCGATGCTGTGGCGGAGCTTGCGAAAGATATTAAAGTCAATGACCATCAGCAATTGGCAAATTCTCTGCTTCAGCGCGTAGACGATCTGCCGCAAGAACTGCGTCAGGATGCCTCGACCCTGATTCGCCATATGCAGGCCCAGCGTATTTTGGGTACGGTGCTGTTAGCCGGCTCGATTGCGGGCCTGATGCGGACTGAGCTGCCCAAAGACCCTAAATCCTGGGTCAGTTTAGGCACAAGCGTCGTCAGTACAGCCAGCATGTCCCATCATGCTTTTAGACTGGCTGGCTTAGAGCGTACCGCTAATTTAGTCGCCAAAATGAATACGCCGGCGATGGTCAATGGCGTCAAAATCCCGGTGGTCGGCTCGCTTTTAACGGGCATCAACATCACCATGGATTCGATGGCCTTTTATAAGGAATATCAAAATGAAGATCGAATCGGCATGACTTCGCGGGCCATGGGCGTTGGCGCTGGGATTGCCAGTATTGCCGCTGCCACGGTGATGAGTGGGCCTGCTGCGCCGATTACCCTGATTGGTTCGACAGTTGTAGGTTTAGCGGCTTGGGGGATTGATACGGTCTGGGGTGAAAGCGATCTGACCGGTCAGATTCGTCAGGATTTGCGCAAGCTGGGCATCAGCGAGCGAGAGCGTGAGACACTGAATCGTTTTGAAGCTGGCCAGCCGGTAGAACAAGCTACTCAGCCAGAGCGTGTAGCTTTAATTAATGCCTTAATGGATCAAAATACCAATCGCCGCGAAGAGACCCTGATTTACAACGCGCTTATGACTGCGTCTGATCAGGATTTTGTTGATTTGCTGACCCCCTTGCATACCGGCCGAATTGTGGCTGAACTTGAAGATCCGCAGCAATTGCGCGGCTTTTTAGAGCGTGTGGCGAAATTGACACCCGCTGGCCCTGATACGCCGAAGCTCTTAGGGCCCATGCTTAAGGGGCTCGCCGCTGAAAAACGCAGTGAAGAACTTATGCATTTTTTAGACAAAGCGCCAGATCATTTAAAACGCACGATCCCTCCTGCTGCTTTGCAGAACATGATCGATCAATTGCTAAAAGGCTGGACCGGTCATAATGAAGAAAAAGCCGTTGTGGCTCTCTTAGCCGATGACGGTCTGCGCCAGCCGCGCGAGGGTATGCTCAAACTTGGTGGCGAAAAGCTTTTGCTCAAGCTGCGCCGAGAACTCTCTGAAAGCGCTACCGCCACATTATTAGCCAGCATGATAACTTCTGCAGATGCAGATACCCGCGCACTGGCCGCTAAACTTTATCAGCGTCCGGCGGGCTATCGGGTTTCGCAACTGACGCCCCAGACTCAGCTGGGCAGTAATCAAGCGGCTGGTCGTCTGACTTTAGCGGTCTTGCAAAACCTGAATGAAGCGCAAATCAGGGCCCTTGATCCAGAGCTAAAAGGCCGTCTGGTTCAGCTTTTGGGCCTTGCCCCTGAACATCAGGCCTTTGTCAGCCTGCTTAAATAGACTCAGCTAAAGTCCAGTGCTCAGCTGGCAGACGGCAACTGTTGAGCCAGTCAGGGATCAAGCCCTCAGCAGATCTTTGCAGTAAAACCTGAGTCAGCAGCTGCGCTGCAGTCGGAATCAGCAGCAGACCACGGGTTGAAAACCCCGCCATTACCCAGAGCCCTGGCTGATCGGGGACGGGTCCCAGCAAAGGTTCACGATCATGTTTTAAACCACTGCGCAGACCACTCCAGACCCTTAATAACTTGGCTTTTTCTAGACCAGGCAGCCAGCGCAGGCCGCTTTTAAGCAATTCCCAGCTTTGGGTGGGCGGCAGAGCATGGCCTTGATAATGCGTGGCCCCGGCATGAAAGCGCCCTGAGCCAAGTGGCGCAATAAAATGACCGGCCGTGCTGACCGCGGCCGGTAGCTCTAAGTCCAGTTCAAAGCTAAAAACCTCGCCGCGAGAGCTCACTAAGGGTAAATCAGCAAAGAACTGACTGAGACCGCCACCTGTGGCCAGCACAATCTGTTTGGCGTAATAACTTTGTTCAGAACCTGATAAGCACCAGAGGGTTTCTCCTGCAAGGATTTGACGGCTTAGACTCAGTGGGCCTGCGTAAGCCTGCTGCTTGATGCTACTACTTTGTTGGCGTAAATGATTTAATAAAGCAGATGTACACACCAAGCGCCCCTGTTCCAGACCATAAGCAGCTTGAGCGACTGGTAAGGGCGCCGTTTTAGTTAAAGCCTTAAGCGGGTAGTGAGGGACAGCCTGAGCGCGTTTAAACGATCGTTCAAAGCGTTCAGCAGTGGCGCTGTCATAGGCCACGCGCCAGAGCGGCAGGCTGTGATAAAGGGCGTTCTGGCTGCTTTGCTGTAACTCACTTAACCACTTAAGGCTGGTCTGCCAGGCGCTTAAATAAGCTTCGCGGGGATACAAGCTGCGCCCTGGAAAAGGATGTAACAGTGCATGAGGGACACCTGAGGCGCCTGCTGCATAAAACTGTGCTTCCAGCAGTAAAAGCTCACAAAAGCCTGCTTGAGACAGTTGGTGCGCCAGGGCCCACCCTGCTAAACCACCGCCTAAAATAATCAGCGGGTAAGTCTTCATGAATAAGTCTTCAACGATATTTGGCCTGGGGCAAAACTTTGGCATCGGCCAGGGCTGTTTCACTTGGGGAGGCAACGGTCATTTCACGCTTGCTGCCGACGCCGGGTAGCGAAGCCACAACTAAACCCGCTGCAACCATCGCCCGGCGTACCGCTGTGGCGGCACCATAAGTCACCAGGCGGCCTTCAGGGCTTAAATGACGGCCGCTCCAGGCAAAACACTCTGCCGTCCAGGAGTCAGGATTTTCTTTTGGGCCAAAGGGATCGTGGTAAATGGCGTCAATACTGAGTTCTGATGGCAGTGTTGTGTTTTGCCACAGGCCCTTATAAAGAGTCAGGCTGATGCCCTGCTGGCTGATGCTGACTTGGGGTTGCTGAGTAATGTTTGTCAGGGCCTCGCTGACAAGATCATTGAGCCAGGGATGTTTAAGCCCGCGCTGATGCTGCAGCTTGTTAAACATTTCGGGTAAGATCGGATCAGACTCTACAACTGTATATTCCAGCTCCCGGCCCGGAAACTGATTGAGAATCGTTTCGGCTGTCGCTAAAAAGTTAATCGCTGTGCCTAAACCGAGTTCAAGCACGCGCCAAGGCGTTTTTTTATTGTTGATCCGGCTGGCAGCGACAAAAACCGCGTCAGCTTCGCTACGGGCTCCGTGAAGAGAGCGAAAATGAATATTTTTGTCAGTATCAAACAGGGTGCTTGAGCCGTCACCGGTCTGAATTACGAACAGGGGCATAGCTTTTACCTGT
>CAJYHH010001051.1 GCA_913773825.1 Candidatus Sericytochromatia bacterium
GGCCTACACCAATATTGGCAGTATTTACCATCAACAGCGCGATTTGGAGCAGGCTAAAGTTAATTATTTAAAGGCTTTAGAAGTCAATCCTGATTATGCGCCAGTTTTGTTTAACTACGCCAATTTACTGCGTGAACAGGCCCAACTCGAAGAAGCGCTTAAAGCTTACGAACGTGTGCTGGAGTTAGCTCCTGGTATGGCGGAAGCTGCGTTCCAGATTGGTCAGATTCAGAGTCATTTTGGCAATCTTGAAGTGGCTGAACAAATGTTTCAGCGCGCTGTTCAGCTCAATCCACGTCGTGAGCCAGCCTTTTTAGCCCTGGCCGGCTTTGCTGTACAACGCGGTGATTTACGTCAGGCGCTTCAGCTGTTTCAGCGCGCTTTTGACATTAATCCTAATAATCCCGATACCTGTTACAACATGGGGACGATTCTCCGCGAAATGGGCCAGCTTGATGCTGCTTCTCATTTTTTGCATCAGGCCATTCAATTACAGGATTACTACGCCAAGGCTTGATTAACAGGACGAGTGGGCAAGCGGCTTAAAGACTAAAGGACGAATTACAATCACAACAGTGCAAGTCACCACGGCCTTTGGGGCTTCTGTCTTAAGCGAACTTTCTTAAGCGAACTTTTGAGCAAGTCTTTTGTCCTCTCGTTTTTTTGTGCTCCACTCGGCGTTAACGCTGTATGAGCGCTATGCTATACTCTAGTTTCGTTTCTACCAGCATGTTGTCGCAAAGGGGGTGTATAAGCTTCCTGCCTTGAAAAGACCTGTTCGTATTTTCTCAATTCTCATTTTGTTTTTTGTGGTTTGTGCCTTTCCTTTATTGGCCAAACAAGAAGCCACGCCATCTCAGACTGCTGAGATTCACAAGCTCAAACATTCTCCTGCTCATCCAGATGCTATAAAGCTGGCCGTTGCTTCCCCTGCAGCCGTGATGACGGCTAAAGCGCTTAAAGCGCCTGCTGTTGCGGTTTCTAAGCCTCAGCAGGTCTTTGTTGGGGTTTATTTAAATAATGTGGTCGCTTTGGACCAGATTCAGAATACTTACTGGATGGATTTTTACGTCTGGTTTCGTTGGAAAGGTGAGATTAATCCAACTGAAACGTTTGAGCTGATGAATGCCTATGAAAAATGGGGCGCCACAGCTGTTCAGGAAAGTGAAGAGCCACGCATCTTACCGGGTGGCTGGAAATATCAAGAACTGCATATCGAACAAGAGCTTCATAGCCCTTTTCGCTTTCAAAGTTATCCACTTGATTCCCAAGCGCTGACACTTAAAATCGAAGACAAGTCCCATACA
>CAJYHH010001052.1 GCA_913773825.1 Candidatus Sericytochromatia bacterium
CCTACGCCACTTGGGCCGGTTTACGTCTGCCCAGCGAAGCTGAATGGGAAGCCGCAGGCCGTGGCCCTGAAGGTCGACGCTGGCCCTGGGGTGATGAATGGCTAGACGGGATGGCCAATACTGCTGAAGCCGGACTCAACAACACCACCCCCGTAGGCTTATTCCCAGCTGGAGCCAGCCCGTCTGGCTGTTTAGACTTAGTCGGCAATGTCTTTGAATGGACCTTGTCACTCTATAAGCCTTACCCTTACCGGACAGACGATGGTCGTGAAGACTTACGCGGAACAGAAGCCCGTACCCTCAGAGGCTGTTCCTGGAATCATCGCGGCCATTATTTTACCCGCTTGAGTTATCGCTTTCAGGCTGATCCCAGCACTCGCCATAGTGATATTGGCTTTAGGCTAGCAGGGGGATAGGGGAGAAGGTGAGAGTCAGGCCTGACGGTTTAGGGGCTATGCCGGTTTGACGTGCCGGGGGCACGGTTTAGAGAAGAGGAAGATAGGTCTAATCTGGCCTACAGTCTCCTACACAGCGCCAAAGGCGCACACACCGGCTTGCTGAGCAAGCCCCTAACCAGCACGCAACGCGTGCCCTAAACCCTACTCTCTGACGTCAATCAGGTCGCCTTTACGCATCTGCTTATAAAGGTACTCAATATCTTCGTTACTGACGCGCATACAGCCATGAGAGGCTTTGGTGCCAAGTGAGTTGGGGTTATAGGTGCCGTGCAGTTCCTGACCAGATTTGATCGGACGGCCCACTACCGGACTGACAATGCTCAGGTCCAGTAAACGGGTGCCAAAGGCTTTGGCATCACCCCATAGCTGTTGCCCAATGGCGCCGGGATTGTCGTTTTTGCCCATCACGACGCGTAAACCCACGCTGGTATCAACGCCTCTACCATCAGCGTGCTGAGCATTACCGGTTGCCACGCTCATGACACGGCTGACCTGATTGCGCTCATCATAAAAAAACAGGCGTTTTTCGCTCAGGTCGATGACAGCGCGAGCCCGTTTGCCGTCAGCCAGCAGATTAGAGGGAATCAGGTTCTGGTCTTCGCCCCAGCTGGTGCGAGCAGCCTGAACTAAAGTCTGGCCGGCAGGCGGAGCCACACGATTCAGACGAGTCATGGTGGCCTGATCCAGAACGCCTGTGCGCGGCAGCTTCTGGCTATCCTGGAAGTTCATCAGGGCAACACGGGTGCGAGGACCAAAGCTGCCATCCACGCTGGACCCGACATAAAAACCCATATCGCGAAGCGCCTGCTGAACCTGACGAACACCATCACCTTTGCTGCCACGGCTGATTTTAGTCCGGCCAGCAGCAACGTCCTGAAGTTGGGCAAGTTGAAAGCGTGAATTTTCAAGCCGAGTTTGAGGAGCCAGACTGGCGGGAACAGCTTTGCGCGCAAAGAGAACAGAGGGGGGAATTAATGCGGCGCGGGTGGCAACTTTCACGGCGTTTCTCCTGCCCGTCAGGTAGGGATATCCTGAGTCGGGATTGATTTAAATCTTGCTTACTCTTAGATTAACCTAAAATTAACTTTATTTCAAGAGCGCTGATTCAGAAGTTTTTGCAGCATTTGCCAGCAAAGGATAAAAAGTTTTACACGAAAAAAACGGGACTGAGCGTTCAGTCCCGTGGTGTGCGTAGGCGTGCCCCGCCTACAAACTGCTAAAGAAACTTTACTCAAGCATCACGCTTGCAGAGCCAGCCTGATTGGTTTGCTATCGGCAGAGGGCAACAAGGGCAGAGCATTAAAGTGCCGACAAAACACAAGTTCAAACCAGGCTTAGGCTGGATCAAGAAAAACATCTCCGTTTAATCAGAGCCGTGCTCAATTAGGATGATTAAAAAATGGGGATTTTACTTGCTCCTGAATCTTTATTCCCAACCGTTACATCGCTTAAACCCTCGCAACAAAAATTTATTTTTAGTCTTTTTTGGCTGAGTTCAAAAATGGACATCTGCTGTTCATCTACGCATGATGTAATGAAAGATAAAATCATCCAGCATTTATATTTTGGATTTATTTTCGGTCTACAGGAGAACGGCATGACATTACGCACGCGCTGGCTTTGTGCACTCGCACTGCTTCCCATCACACTTACAGGCTGCTCAGGATTGAATCCCGTCAACACCTCTGTCCCCCAACTTGCTGCCGCTACACAATCTCAGATTGACGCTTACAACTTTGAAGTCAACGCCGGTTTTCAGATCGCCAGCGTCGATGACAGCGACAAAGACACAATTAATAGCGTTCGTCAGAACTTTGAGCAGGATCTGCGCCAGGGCAATACAGATGCTTATCTGCGCGATAAAAACTTTTCGATTCATCTGCTCTCAGGTTCAGAAGGTAATTATTTTACCAGCCCTGAGTTTTTGCAGAACTCCCTGAGTAATGTGCTGGCCACGCTGGTTGTTATGGACGTGAATCAAAATGCCCAGATCTTTAAAGGCCAATATGAAAACTCCCGCTTTGTGTTTGCAGACCCAGCTGATCAATTTGAGCTGAGTACCCGTACCAAAGCTTATCTGTTAACTGCTGACGCAAACTTCCAGGTTCAGACCTATAAAGGTGAGCTGGTTCCGGATAGCGAAGTTGAGCTCAATGAAACCTCTGGCAGCACCGCAACCTCAAGCAGTAATGAAAGTGGCACATCCACATCAACTGTGACATCAACTGTGACATCAACTGTGACGTCACCTGTTGCTCCAGTCATCAACTCCCCTGAAGGTGGATACAACGCTTACCTTAATCATCAAGCTGGCCTGTTACCTGAACCGGCTAACATTTACCCACCCCTGCTTAATCCTGTAATGCCACCTGGTCACGGTGCCAATCCTGTGCCTCCTGGCTTAAAAAACTATCCAGGTCAGCCTATGTATAATGGCGTTATGCTTGAACCGGGCATAATGAGCGCAATGGCAAGGCCTGATGCCTATGATCCGTTTGCCAACGATGCTTTCCAGCGCAAAGAAGCTTTAGCTCGCGCTGAACAAGGCGCGCTGAACCGCGCTTATCCTAAAACGGATGTAAACAAAACTTACCCGCAAAAAGTAACGCCCGCGGTTAAAGCCAAACCCGTTTATACCAAGCTAATACCCAGTACCGAAGCGATGCCGCGACGTGCCCGCGTGACGCTCACGCCGGTTCAGCCTTGAGGTTAGCCTAATGAAAGCGCTTAACCACTGGGAGCAGCAAAATATTCGCCGCGCCAAGGTCATGTTGCGTAAACTCTGGGCAGACAGCGGTCTGCCTCAGAAACAGTTACTCGAAGAACTTGAGCGGGTTGGGCAACCGACTAAAAAAACCACTTTGTCGATGTGGCTCAATGCCGAAGGTAATCTGGTGCGGCCCAAGCTTGAAGCGCTTGAGCCCTTGGTCAATCTCTGTTTAAAAGGGCGTGAGCAGGCCAAACTTGAGCAGACCCTTGATGAACTGCGCTCTCTGTTGGGTTATGCCACTTTAGAAACCACTGAAATGCTGCGCAATCGACTGTCACTGCAGCTGGATCAGCAGACAGAGGCTTCTCTGCAGCATCAAGAAGCTGCCTTGCAAGGTTATCTGGAATTACTCGACAGCGTCTTAACTGAAATTGAGCCTCGTCTCTATGAATATGACAAAGGTTCACCGGTGATTCGCGTCAGCGCTGACGAAAAGTATCTGGTGCGGGATCTGCTGCAGATTGAATCCCTGCAGCAAGCTCGCCAGTACCGTACCGATGACGGAGATTATGAAATTCCGCTGACGCGGGTCCAGTCTTTAGATACAGTGACAGACCTCGTCAATACGATGAATGAAGGCATTCGCGTCCTGAGAGCTTTTGTTGAGCGTCATTTGCTTAACGAAGGCAGCCTGAGCCTGGATGCCTACCCACGTGTAGAAGATTTTCTCAGCTATGCCTGGGAATTAGCCGATCGCCTGCTGCATCATAATCGTCTGTGTAAAAGTATTCCTTCGCTGAAGCGCACGCTGCTGCGCCTGATGGCAACCTGCTGGGGCATCCGCTACCTGCTGCGCAGCCAGGAAGGTTCAGTTTCAGAAGTTGAGTTTCAGAATATTCTGGCGCTCAAAGGCAATGATTCCCGAGCTGACATTGGCTGTTCAGTCGCCGTGTTTATGGGGGTGCTGTCGCGCCAGATGTTGAAATTTTATCGGGGCCGCGAAGCCGTCAGCAAAGGTTTAAATCTGGCAAAACGTGCTTTAGAAATGCTGCGTAAACATCATACTGAGCTGCCAACAGAACAAGAGTGTTTCTTTTATAAAAAAGAACTCGCCAATCTGTGTTATGACACA
>CAJYHH010001053.1 GCA_913773825.1 Candidatus Sericytochromatia bacterium
CACCGTCAAGGGGCGCAGCAGACCAGCATTTGATGGCACATCAGCATCGAGTAAACAGCGAAAGGCATAAAGCACACTAGAGACCGTGACAGCCAAAATTGTATTAACGCAGCCCCGTGTCTGAGGACTGGTCCCGCTAAAGTCTAGAGTGGCCTGATCTCCCTCAATCTTGAGGGTGAGAGCAATTAAGAGATTTTCACTGCCGCGTCCATCGTCTTCGAGCTGATCCTGAAATGTATATTCTCCTTCAGGTAATTCTCGCAAAACCTGACGCAGCATGCGCTCAGCGTATGTCTGTAAAGCCTGAGCCTGAGTCAGCACAGTCTCTACACCCCGAGCTTCACAGAGCTCGTTTAAACGCTTAATGCCAATATGATTAGCGGCCTGTTGGGCTAAAAGATCCCCTTCACGTTCAGCTGGAGTGCGCACATTATTCAGAATCAGGTTCAGTAAATCTTCATCAACCGCACCCCGTTTACGCCACTTTAAGGGTGGAATCCGCAGGCCTTCAGCAAAGATATCTCCAGCCAAAGGCATAGAGCCTGGCGTCATGCCCCCAACATCTGCATGATGGGCGCGATTGGCCACATAAAAAGCAGGGCCTTGATGGCCATCTACAAAAACTGGATCCACCATAGTGATATCCGGCAGATGTGTGCCACCAGCAAAGGGATCGTTGAGTAAAACACTATCACCCGGCTCCAGACTCAAACGTTCAAGAGCTGCCTGAACCGACATTGGCATGGAGCCCAAATGAACGGGCAAATGTTCAGCCTGGGCCACAGCCTGGCCCTGAGCATCAAAAATCGCGCAGGAAAAATCCCGCCGCTCTTTGATATTTGAAGAATAAGCACTGCGGCATAAAGTCACGCCCATTTCTTCAGCAATCGCCTGAAAACGATGTTTATAGATTTCCAGATCAATGGCGTTTAAAGCATGATTTAGACCTTCATTCATCCCATCTCTCCTTACGTTATGCTGACTGGCGCTCCAGAATCAAATGCCCGTTGAGATCTAGACAGGCCGCAAACTCAGGCGTAATCACCAAAGTGGAAGTATCTTCCAGCACTAAAGCGGGTCCTTTAATGATCTGGCCAGGGTTCAACTGCTCTCGTCGCCAGGCTGGAACTTCACGCCAACCGTCAAACCAGACACGACGCAACACAGGCTCTGAAGCGGCTTGCTGGGCAACCTGAGGCAGCTTAACAGGCAAAGCAGGCACCAGACGGCGCAAACGCAGAGTCACCAACTCAAGCGCAGCCTGAGGTCGACTATAACCGTGTAATCGTTGATGGGCAGCATGAAAAGCTTCACAGCTGGCCTGAACACTCTCTTGCCAAGGCACAGTGATTTCAAAAGACTGCCCGAGATAACGCAGGTCCAGTTCAGGCTCATAACGGATCTCGACACGCGCTGACAGCGGCTCAAATCGTGTTTTTAACTCAGCAAAGGCAGCTTTTAATGCAGCTTCTTCAAGCTGAACGCGACCCAAAACAGTCTGGGAACGGTCTTCTAACTGATCTGCAAACAGCATTCCTAAAGCCGAAAACACACCCGCAAAAGCTGGCACAATCACTTTGTTAATACCCAGACTCACAGCCAGATCACAGGCATGTAAGCCGCCTGCCCCCCCAAAGCAAAAGAGTGAATAATCAGCCGGATGATGCCCGCGCTCAACTGAAACAACCCGCAGAGCACGTTCCATATTGGCATTGGCGACAGCCAGCACTCCTTCAGCAGCTTGTTCAACTGAGCCGTTTAAAGCTTGAGCTAGATGATTAAAAGCAGGTTCTAAAGCCTGAGTTTGAAGCTCTAAACTGCCGCCTAAACGACTGTCAGCCGGTATTCTGCCTAAAAAAACATGAGCATCTGTTACGGTTAATTGCTGACCCTGACCATAACACATTGGGCCTGGATAAGCTCCAGCACTTTCGGGCCCAACCCGCAAAGCGCCACCAGCATCCACACGCACCAAAGAGCCACCACCAGCGCCAACTGTGTGAATATCCAGCATCGGTAAAGCCAAGGGGATCCCACCAATATTTGCACCGGTTTGCAGCGGCAGCTGATGGTCTAAAAGCGCAACATCTGTAGAGGTCCCGCCCATATCAAAGGTCAACAGCTGATTCTGGCCCATAAGACGGCCAATTTCACGGGCACCGATTAGGCCACCCGCAGGCCCAGACAAAGCACAGCGCACAGGTAGTTTGGCTACGGTTTCAGGTGCCAGACTACCACCATTAGACTGCATCAAACGCGCTGGCAAGTCTTTTAAACCCTGCTGTAACTGCTGCATATAGCGCTGCATCACGGGCTGTAAAAAAGCATTGGCAACCGTTGTCGAAAGCCTTTCGTATTCACGATAAACCGGCAAAACTTCATGAGAAGCAGAAACACTTAAACCGCGCGGACGTAAAGCCGCAGCCAACATTTGTTCATGTTCTGGCCAGGCATAAGCAAACAATAAGCCAACGGCAACCGCTTCAATATCTGGCGGTAAAGCCGCTAATAAGCGATCAATTTCTATCTGGGTCAGGGCTGTCAGAACCTCACCGTTAGCGCCAATTCGCTCATTGACTTCCAGCACATGGCTACACAGAGGTTCAGGACGCTGGACATTTAGGTCATAAAGAGCCGGGCGATTTTGGCGGCCTATGACCAGCAGATCACCAAAGCCAGCTGTGACGAATAGCGCTACTTTTGCGCCTTTACGCTCAAGCAAAGCATTGGTCGCCACGGTGGTCCCATGAACCAATTGCTGAACAGAGGTCTGAGCCTGAAGTTCACTTAGGCCCGCCAGCACGGCCTGCTCAGGGGCAGACGGTGTCGACAAACGTTTATGCACCACTGCGCCCTGCTCAGTGAGCACAATACAATCCGAAAAGGTTCCGCCAGTATCAATACCTGCAATCATGGGAGCATTGTAGCAGTTGTTTAGAAACCAGACTGACCAATCTCAGTGTTACCTTCACTTGCCCTCCCCAGAGCAACATCTATCAAACGCTAAAAAGCCCGCCGGATGGCGGGCTTTTGAACAGATTTTTTGATTAGCGGACTTAACGAACTACGATGTTCGAAAAAGGGCCTTTCGCTTCATCATGAAGCGAGCGCAGCAGACGGCTCATGGTGTCGAGCGTACTCTGAGCGCGGGTCAACTGCTCCTGAATCGCACCCGAAGAAGCGCCTTCTTTGGGTCGGAAAGAAATCTGACCCACTGCGCGAGTATAGTGATTCAGCGTAATCGTATTGGGGTTAGGAGGGGTATAAGTATTAGTACCAGGATCATAAGATCCGCCTGGTGCATTCACTTCCCAGTGACGATAAGGGCCGTTAGGAGCAGGCGAACCTGGAGTGGGATTGACCACTGTCACTTCAGTGCCAGCCATGTTCAGCAGATCGTAAATTTTGCCGTCAGCTTTTACAACATAACGCGCAATGGTCGAATAATCCTGGGCAGCAGGTACGGGCTGATTGGTTCTGAGCGCAGCTTCTTCAACGGTTAAAATGCCGCTGCCATCATATTTTTGTAGCGTAAAAATGGGGCCATCAGAAGTCATTGTTTTAACAACGGCAACCGGGTCACCTTCAAGACCTGTAAAGTCGGCGGCATAACCACCGGTGTTCCCGGCTGGTCCACCAGAAGACAGACGCTGAGCCTGCCCACCACGGTTGCCTACAGCTCCACCCATTAAAGGTTGAGAAGGGTTAAAAATATTGACGGCAATCGGGTAAAAAAGCTGATCTGCAAGCTCAAGACGCATCGCGTGAGCAGCTGAAATCCCCAGCTTGGCGAGATTATTTGTAGGTGCAATAGACATGTTAAAAGTGGCCCCAACAAGTTAGTTTATCGGTTGTTTTTAAATGTCGTGTTGACCTGCCTGAGTCTTGCCCGACAAAATATAGATTTAAAGAAGAGTTAACAGAGAATTTTGGGTGGTGGGTTCTGGGTTGTGAGTAGACAGGCTAAAGAAGAGGCTGTAGCTGGCTTTGCTAGTTGTTTAGGCCCAAAACTCAGAAACCAAAACCCACCACTCCCCCCATACGCTGGTTATAATACCGGGATTATCCCCAATTTTCTTACTTCTTTTGAGGCCCCCATGAGTTTAGGAATCGGAATTGTAGGCTTGCCCAACGTTGGCAAATCTACTCTCTTTAACGCTATTACCAAAGCTGGCGCTGTGGCCGCCAATTTCCCTTTTGCCACCATTGATAAAAACGTTGGCATGGTTGCCGTCCCTGACGCTCGCCTGCCCAAACTTCAGGCCCTTTATGCCCGCGGTGAGCGCACCCCTCAGATTATTCCTGCGATGGTTGAGTTTGTTGACATTGCCGGTCTGGTTAAAGGTGCTCACAAAGGTGAAGGCCTGGGCAATCAGTTTTTGGCCAATATTCGCGAAGTAGACGCCATTGCCCACGTTGTGCGCTGCTTTGAAGACGACAATATTATTCATGTCTCTGGCAAAGTAGACCCACTTGAAGATATCGAAACGATTAATCTTGAGCTGATTTTAGCTGACTTAAACACGATTGAACGTCGTTTAGAGCGTCTGCGTAAAAACAGCAAAAATAGCAAAGATAAAGACACACTCTCTCAGCTGGCGCTGGCAGAAGAAATCTATGAAGTAGTCTCAGCGGGCAAACCTGTGCGCGCTGGCAGCTATGACATGGCGATCCCCAAAGACTTTGGCTTGCTGACGCACAAACCCGTGATTTACGTTGCCAACGTTGCTGAAGAACACCTGCTTGAAGACAATGACTTTGTTAAGCGTGTGCGTGATTACGCGACAGCTGAAGGCAACCAAGTGGTTAAAATCAGCGCCCAGATCGAAGCTGAACTGGCAGAACTGAGTGAAGCTGAAGCTCAGGATTTCCTGAGTGAACTGGGTGTCACGGAACCAGGCTTAAATCGCCTGATTCGGACGGGTTATGACATTCTTGGCCTGATTACTTTTATCACGGCTGGCGAAAAAGAAACCCATGCCTGGACCTGTCTGGCTGGTAGCAAAGCGCCCCAGGCTGCAGGCAAAATTCATACGGATTTTGAGGCTGGCTTTATTCGCGCTGAAGTGGTGTCAACCGAACAACTGCTCGAAGCCGGCACGTATGCCGAAGCCCGCAACCGCGGCTGGATCCGGACTGAAGGCAAAGAATATATTGTTCAGGATGGCGATATTCTGAACATTCTGTTTAACGTTTAACGGGTAGCGCCTAAACAGACACTCAGCTAACTGTTCAGGCGTAAGCTTTAGCTCGTTATTTAAAACGCTTTAGGGCTAATAAACTAGCCCTAAAGCGTTTTTGTACTTGTAGTACAATGAGACACAGCAAGCCCATTTGGTAGCCCATCAGAATCTGATGAGTTCTAACGCCCTGTAACTGGATTAGCGCAATGACAGACCGGACCGAAGGCAGCCTTTTTCGTGAGCAGCTGATTGCTGGCGTTAAACAACGCATGCAGCAAGCCAGACAGCTCTGTCCGTTTTTTCAGCTTGAACAACTTGCAGCCGCCAGCCCTTCACCTCACCCTTTAGATAAAAGCCTATGGCTGAAGCAGCCACTGGTTTTGCCTGAGCTTGATCAGCTTGAGCAGAATGTCTTGCTTGAGCCTGTCCAAAACTATCCGGCCTGGGTGATTCGCATTGATCAGAGCTCTTCAGCAGAATTACTGCAACAGCTCCGCGCCAGCCAGCCTGAACAGTATCTGATTGCCCGTGATTGGATTGTGGATGAATACCAGATTTTGCAAGCCCGAATTGCCGGAGCCAATGCTTTAACTTTATCTAATTCTCTGCTCGGTATCCGCCGCACCCAGGTCTATCTTAATAAAATTCGCTTTTGGGAAATGGAGCCTTTTTTTGAAGCCCATTGCTTAGAAGATCTTCATCTGGCGCTTGAACTCAAGGTCAAAGTCTTAATACTGACCGCTGCTCCTGGCAGCCAGCAAGGCTGGACAACTGAGCAACTGGAATCAGCGGGGCGCCTGCTTGATGCTTTTAGCCTGCTGATCTATCGCGGCAGTGACCCAAACATTTTCGCTCAGCTCAGTCGTTTTGGAATTAGCGCTTTGATGCCTGAGCAGACTCTGACCCAACATCCAGCTCCCCAGCAACAGCTTAAAGAACTCAGAGCTTATCTTGAATCCGCTTAAGCTCTTGTTTTTGGTGGTAGCGTAATGGCGAACGGCCAAATAAAAGCGTGACATTGATCCGCTGATTATCATAACCGGGCGCAAAACAAAAACTGTCGCTCGCGTGAAACAGACGTGAATTAAATATCACCACTCGATTTTGAGCATAAGGTACCCGCACAGGCTCTACATCTTTAACAAAATGTTTCATATCAGCCTGTGAAATCCGATAACGCTCCAGATCCCAGCTTGACGGCGGTTCTTTAGGGTAAACCACAATCCCGCCGCTACCAGGTTTTAGATTAGCTTTGTCTGGGGTCAGCCAAAAATTGACGTTAATCAGCGCACTATCATGATGTAAAGCCACACCTGCTGCATCTTCTGCACATTTAAAAGCCCAGAGATAAACCAACTGTAAATCTTTAAAAATTTCAGGAAAAGTTGATTTTAGAGCCTCTGATATCTGATACAGCAATGGACAGCTCATGCCATCATCCAGATGGGCACCCAGATAGCCATTGCGATACACATGATGCCAAATTGTAGCGTTTAAACAAAATTCTTCTAGCAAAGCTAAAGCCTCTGGCTTTAAAAAGCCGTCATACCAGCTCAGTAAATTTCCGCTTGATCTAAACTCAGCCTCAACAGACGCTGCATCAACAGCAGCCAGAGGTGAGCCCTCAAACTCAGGCTGAGGCAGGTAAATTGCACGCTGATACTCAGCCGGAGCCGGATCACCCGAGCGCCAATGGCGATAAATCTGGGCAACATTTAGCCAGTCAGCTTCTAAATATTTTAAACTTACCAGCCGCTCTAGCTGAGCCGCGTCATGCAGCAATTTGGCCGGTTCTGGCTCTTCTAATAATCCAACTGGCGAGAACACATCTGTTGTTGTTCCAGCCAGGTTCAGCGGCTGGCCGCGCCGGAGCTGATAAGCCTTTAAAAAAGCCTGATGAGCCAAAGGTTTGTCTGCCCAAAGCACCAACACTGAGATGCCAGTACCCAACCAGGCTTCAATCCAGTCAGGTCGCAAACGTGTCGCCAATTTAAAACAAGCTGCAGCCCACGACCAATACCCAGCATCCCCCAGCAGATTACCCAAACGTGTCCAGGCCTGAGCAGATAAAGGGCAAATCAGCAGGGCCAGCCCTGCACTCAGCAGGGCAGCTGGTAATAAATCTGCATGCCCCAGGCGTTCAGCCAGACGCAGCAAACCCAGGCGTAGCAGCCATAAAGCCGCAAGCCAGATCGGGAGTGTTGTCCAGAAATGCATGCTGAAGTGTACCTGATTGACAGATTTTAAAATTAGTTTCACAATACAACTAATTAGATGAAATAATCAACTTTAAATCCTATTCTTTTCCATCAGGAGCCCACAATGAATCTTTTTCCTGAAGTTTTACCCCTGCGACAATCTTCACGTGAAATGGTGCGAGAGCTTGGTTTTTTGCAAAATGTCTTTACCCCAGCCGGCATGCCTCACTCTCATTGCCATACCCTGATGGAAACTGAACGTTTGGGCAGCCTCAATCAAAACGAGCTCAGTGAGCGTCTCTGTCTGGATAAATCCACGTCCAGCCGGATTGTCACCCAACTCAGCGAACAGGGTTTATTGCAAGTAAGTACTGACCCAGAGGACAAACGCCGCAAAATAGTCAGCCTGACAGCGGCTGGGCATGAGCGCCTGAAGCAGATTCACAGCGAAGCCAATCTGCAGGTGCAAAGCGCGCTTGAGCAACTGGATCCAACTGAACGTGAGCAAGTGCTGCGCGGACTCAGCCTTTATGCCAGAGCTTTAGGGCGCTCCAGACGGCAAAGTGTTTACCAGATTCGGACGATTCAGCCTGAAGATTCAGCGAGTATTGCGGCGGTCATCCGGCGTGTGATGCCAGAATTTGGCGCTAATGGCCCAGGCTTTGCGATTCATGACGCTGAAGTCGATGATATGTACACAGCTTATACCCAGCCCCGCAGTGAATATTTTGTGGTTCTTGATCAGCAGGGCAAAGTGCTTGGCGGTGGCGGAATTGCGCCCTTAAGTGGCGGTGATAGCCAGACCTGTGAGTTACGCAAAATGTATTTTTTGCCTGAATTACGCGGCTTAGGTCTTGGCCAAAAAGTGATTAATCTTTGTCTTGAGGCTGCTCTCAAACATGGCTATACGCATTGTTATCTCGAAACCTTACTTAGCATGAAGCAGGCCCGCGGTCTTTATGCCAAAAATGGCTTTATGCCACTGGATCAGCCCATGGGCGACACGGGCCATTTTAGCTGTGATGCCTGGTATCGCAAAGAGCTGGTGGCCGGTAGCTAGTTGCTAGTGAAAAGAGTTGGTCGCAAAGAGCCGGTAGCTAATTTTTGCTACCGGCTACAAGCTAGTGCAAGTTGTGACCAGTATGCTTCGACAGGCTCAGCATGACAATTTTTTTTAAAAAGTTAGATTTTTAATGAAAATGTTGTCACTCTGTAGCACATAGTGCGGATCCCGCAGGGAATGTCGAAGAGTGAAGAAGAGCATTTTTCAAGTTGTGGAGAAACAAGTCACAATTTACGCGAGCTACTGGCTAGTTCTTAGCTACCGGCTACCAGCCCCTAGCTACGAGCTACCATTTCTTCCGGCAACGCGGCTGCGTATTGTTTGACAATTTCACCTGCTGGCAGAATCTGATTGATGCCCTCAACACTTTTGCCTGCCTGCCAGACGTCTTTGTAAGACAGCCCTTTAACAGAGGCCTGTTTGAGCTTCCAGATCGAGCCCAGGGCATAATACGTGCGCATCAGGTATTTTGTGCGGCGATTTTTGAGTAAAAAGCGCTCAACGCCGCCTGTTTGTAGCGACATTTTTTCAACACTGGGAGTCTTGATAATCGCACAGGGTGTGCCTGAGAGCTTATCTGTCATGGCAATATCTTCAGCGCGAGCGGTCAGAATTGCCTGCTTGTAATCTGGGTGGGCGCCACATTCTTCAGTCGCAATAAAGCGAGTGCCCATTTGTACGCCGTCATAGCCCATTTTAAGCATTTCAGCAAAGCTTTCAGGATCGCCAACGCCACCTGCACAGATCAGCGGTTTACCCAGATCTTTTAAGTCAGCGAGTAAACGGCGAGCTTCCCGTTGACCCGCATGACCACCGGCACGGTTGTTGACGCAGATCAGACCGTGAACGCCAGCATCAACTGCTTTTAAAGCCCAATGGCGCTCGGTAACATCGTGATAGACTATTCCGCCATAAGGCTTGGCGGCTTCAACAACCCAGCGCGGATTACCTAAAGAAGTTATAAAAAATTTAACGCCTTCTTCTAAGGCAATCTGGACCCAGTTTTTCATGCGTTCTTCATAGATTTTTGAAGATTTTTCAATCAGCACATTCATGCCAATCGGTTTATCGGTCTGGCTGCGAATCCAGCGCAAACCTTCGCGAAAATCGTCTTTGTAAACAAAAACCATCGACAGGGGTTGCACCACCCCGATTCCACCCGCAGCAGAGACAGCTGCTACCAGTTCTTTATTTGAGCAAGGATACATCGGGCCGCAGATTAAGGGAATATCAATTCCAGCAGCTTCAGTGAAGCGAGTTTTCATAGGATTTTCCTCAGAAGGGTTCATCTGGCCTAAGTTTATGCCTGTAAGGCCTGATACGACAAGATATAAACGTGCAGGCTAAAGCTTGCCGCCTGAATTAAGCATGCGGTACAGTCCACTTACACGCTTTGGTTAAACCATGAAAGGATCATCTTCATCATGTCTACCCCTAAACACATTAATAAGTTTTATCCTAAGGCTGTCACAAGCAATCAAGCTTTTGAAAATCTCTTAGGCCAGGTCAAACAAGAGCTGGGCCTAGAGCCCAATCAGCTGATGTACGCTGACAGCATCTGCTGTGATGACTTAAACGCGATTCAGTATCCTGAAGCGGCAAAAGCAATGCTTGGCCCGTTTAAAATGGGCGGCCTTGATGGCTTTCCGGCAGCCGGCGTAACGGGCCTGGGTGCTTTTGCTCATCACGTGCCTGATGACGGCGCACTGGTGATCTTTTATGGCCCGCATATTGGCCTGTCTGACGAAAGTGACAAGCCTGGCGATGTGCGCCGGATTGGCCGCAAAGCCCTGTCTAACAGCTGTGGTGCTGCCCTTGGCGCCCTTGGCGGTTTAGATGCTGAGCAGCCTGAGCCTTCTGATGATGATTTTCAGATGGACAAAGTCCGCAAAATCTTTATGGCTCAAAAAAAACGTATTCAAGGCGCTGACGTGCCTTTGATTGAAGCGACTGAAGTCATGTACGAAGCGATTGAAGCCCAGATCGATAAACTGGTTGCAGCCAATCGCGCTTCTGGTGCCATCAAAGGTAAAGTTGTCCTGATGGGCGGCGTCTTAATCAATGGTGACCCCGATGTCGGTTCTTATATCGACGTTCGCCGCCAGAGCATCGCTTAAGCTTTTAGCCAAGTGGTCTCCCGCCTCAGGCGGAACCTAAACTCATAAACAGGCGTCAGGTTGGAGTATGAAAAAAACAGCCCTGCTGATTGGACTTTTGCTTCACCTGAGCGCCTGTATTACCGCCTCACTCCTGAGCCCTCAGGATCAAGTCAGTCTCGAAGGTCGGCTTGAACAAGTCGACGGCAAACTTGCAAGCAATATTCCGCTTAAACTGGGGATTCCCGGTAATGAACTGACCGCCAGCAGCAACGCCGCTGGGATCTATCGGTTTAATTTAACGGGCTCACAGACTCAAGTGCTGGGAATCGCCGCCAATCTGGAACTCCAGACCACCCCCGCTACAACTCACAGCCCTAAGCTGAGACAGAGCGTCAAAGTACTCAAAACCTCTCTCACACTTCCAGC
>CAJYHH010001054.1 GCA_913773825.1 Candidatus Sericytochromatia bacterium
AACTCACCCCCCATGTGTTTAAAGCCCATGGCAAAGGTGAAGTAGCCAATTCTGCCACTCGTAAACAGGGCAAAAAGCACAAATAGCTGAATATGATGGAGCACTCAGTGCTTTAGCGTGAAACCGATAAGACCCGATGTTTAAGTTCTGCCAGCTGCAAAAGAAAGCTCTGACCGCCCATCACCTGGAATCAACACCACTGAGCCGTTCAGGCGTTTACTATTAACCGAGACCCCAGCGAGACTCCCGATATCCATTAAGCGGCAGTTCCCATCGAGTTTATCTCTTGCACCGGCAATTCTTCGCGCAGCTGCGCTCTTGATGGCTCACCCACAGGTGCGGATGACCTTCCTTCGAAAAAGTGTACGCCTGTTCTTAAGTATCCACTTTTTCGGGGGAAGGTCAGTCTTAGCTTTCTCTAGCGATTACGTCGATTCTCAGATACTTTATTACCCCAGATCAGGAGATTTCATTCTTGATTCATTGCTTAAATTATTCTCAACTATTTATCAGCAAAAAATCGGCCCCAAACTCAGGTAATACAAATAATCCAGAGTTGGGGCGGTTTTAATTAAGCCTATTGAGCCCTATTGAGCCCCGCTACCAGGCTTCACTTTACACGCTGGTAGCGATCCTCAAAGCGCACAATGTCGTCTTCACCCAAATAGGGCCCTGATTGAACTTCAATCAATTCCAGATCAATACTGCCGGGATTTTCGAGTCTGTGAACGGTGCCTAAGGGGATATACACTGACTGATTTTCGCTGAGCAAAAATACTTCATCCCCTTTGGTCACTTTGGCTGTGCCGCGCACAACTACCCAATGCTCAGCCCGATGATGATGCATTTGTTTAGACAGGGCATGCCCAGGGTGGACGGTAATCCGTTTAACCTGAAAGCGCTCACCCTGATCAACGGTTTCATACGATCCCCAAGGTCTGGCGACTTTACGGTGATTGGCGGCTTCTGGGCGCTGCTGCTGACGCAATTCACCCGCTAACTCGCGGATTTCTTGAGCACAGTCCTGATTAGCCACTAAAATGGCGTATGGGGTTTCAACCACCAGCAGATCACTCACCCCAACAACCGCCACTAAGCGACCGCTGCTGCGCAAATAATTATTGCTGGCCTTGCGCACTAACACATCCCCACTAATGGCGTTGCCATTGGCATCCAGCTCACTGAGGTCCATTAAGGCATCCCAGCTGCCCACATCACTCCAGCCTGCGTCTAAGGGCAACACAGAGCCCTTATCGGTTTTTTCCATCACCGCATAGTCAATCGAACACGACGGCCCAGCCAAAAAGGCTGATTTTTCAGGCCGTAAAAACGTCTGGTCGTCTTTACTGTCACAATAAGCTTCACGACAAGCCTTCAGCATTTCAGGCAAATGCTCGGCTAATGCCTTAAGCCAGACAGCGGGTGTGACCACAAACATGCCGCTATTCCAAAGATAACGCCCATCCGCTAATAATTCAGCTGCGCGCTCAGCGCTGGGCTTTTCAACAAAGGCCGCTAAACGCTCACCCTCAGCCTGAATATAGCCATAGCCGGTTTCTGGCCGATCGGGCACAATCCCAAAGGTCACAATCTGTCCTTGACGCGCAAGTTCACGAGCCCGGGGCATCAAAGCCCGAAAGTCTTCTGGGTGCGGCACGCTGTGATCAGAGGGCATCACCATTAACTCACTCTCAGGCTGATGTTCTTCAGCCCAAAGGGCCGCCAGCGTCAGAGCAGGCGCCGTATTACGGCCTTCTGGCTCCAGCATAATCACGGCTGCCTGCTGCTTAATCTGACGCAGCTGCTCTGCCACCAAAAAGCGATGTTCTTCATTGCTGACAATAATCGGTGAACCTAAGTCAGACAGGCCTTTTAAGCGCTGTAAGGTTTCCTGAAACAGTGAACGCTGAGCATGAAGGGCAACAAATTGTTTAGGATAATGTTCACGGGATAAAGGCCACAGGCGAGTGCCAGAGCCGCCACAGAGGATAACTGGAATGAGGGTAGACATGGGAGTATTATAGCGGGTGGCTGGTCGCTCGTAGCTTGTCGCTTTTTGAAAACTAGCATAAGATTTTTTCAGGTTAGGCTGTGGGCTGCGGGATTTGCCCTGCGGGCGTTTTGGGTGATGCCGACAAAGTCGGCGTTTTGGGAGGTGAGTGGTGGGTTTTGGGTTTAAGAGAGATAACCATGGACATATCTAGTAATGATTTATGCCTTTGGATTTAATCATCAACAACAAAATCACCCCGGTCATCGCTAACCGGGGCAATCTTTTATCTTTTAGCTACCAGCCACTAGCTACCAGCCACTAGCTACGAGCCACTAGCTCTTACGCTTTTGTCTCCGTCATCGCATCAAGGGCCGCTTCTAAGTCCATCTGGGTTGTCCCCGTCAGACTGCCCTGGGCGTTGTAAACTGCCAGATTGGCCTGAGCATTTGTGGTTTCCTGAAGCACCAGACGGCCATAGTTGCTATCGCTGGGTTCAAATAAGAGCATCAGCTTGCCGTCAGCAGAAGCCACTGTGCGCATCGAGCCATTAAAGGTCTGGCCGCTGTTGGTGACAATGCTAAAGGTGCCAAAACCCGTACCTGCGCCATTGGCCGTTACAAAGCGTTTTTCAGATAAGTCAATTGTTGAGCCGTTATGCAGCTTCATCGTGACCTCAGTAGTCAGCTGGGTATTGCCGTTGGTATCCCGTGAAATTTCACGCAACCCTGTGCGGGTAAAGCCTTTGGCGAGAGAATCCAGGCGCAGATTAAGCTCGTCAGTCACCTGGCCACGCAGTTTGCTGGTTACCAGTACGCGGTTATTAACCTGAGCATCTTTATTCTGAAAGCTCAAGAGCACATATTCTGAGCTGGTTCCGTCAGCATTGCTTTGTTTCAGCACATTGCTGGAAGTCCCGCTAAAACCTAAAGCATTTAGATGATTGAGACTGAGATTGCGGTTTGTACCTGCATTCAGCTGGCCGTTCAGGTCAAGTGAAGTATTCATCAGCTCAGTGTCACCGCGTAAGTCAGCGCGAATATTGGCCATCAGGCGATTAACGTTGATACTCATGCGACCTTGACTATCAAGTTCAACCCCTTCAGCAGCTAAAATCTGATTGCTAAAGCTGGAGGTGGCCCGGTTAAACAAATCCACTGAAGCCCCATAGTTATTCAGGCTGCTGAACTGAGTGTTCATCACGCCATCAATCTGACTGGAAATCTGAGTGGCTGTCTGGGCAACAGCTGTGGCGTTGGTAGCGCCATTGGCTAAATCCAGACCCAGTCCGCTGTTCAAGTTGGCACCCAGGCTGTTATTCAGGCTCACAGGGTTAATATTAGTTGGAATCCCAGGGGTATTACTCAGACCACTGCCTAGGTTTACATCCAGGTCATTGTCATCTACAACCCCGTCACCATTGGCGTCTGTGCGCACGCTTGAATCCGTTGACGCACTGGCTCCCGCAGCCGCACCGGCAGTTGCTGACCCTGTCTCGGTGTTGGCATTGACGTCAGTGGTGGTGGTGGTGCCAATGGTTGTGCCGTCTAAGGTAGTACTGACGCTGGTATGGGTGCCGACAGTGCCGTCAACTTGCATGGT
>CAJYHH010001055.1 GCA_913773825.1 Candidatus Sericytochromatia bacterium
CCCACTTCAACGTTGGGTTATGTGCTGGTGTTTACCCTTGCCGCACCTTTAGCGCTTTATCGCGGGCCCTTAAATCTCTGGGGCATGGGTTTTGGTCTGGCCTCGGTGTTTATGGCGGCCGGATTGCCCCCAGCAGCCGTGATGGGCTTGCTAATGTCAGTGGGTCAGATTCAAGGCATTTCTGATCCGACCAATACCCAAAATGTCTGGCTTGCCAGCGAAATGCGGGTCGATGTTCAAAAAGTGATGTGGAATACCCTGCCCTATGCCTGGTCAGCAGCGGTACTCGGCCTGCTGGTCTCAGCGGCAATGTTTATGGGAGGCCAGTAATGCGCAGACTTAAAGTTGGAATTGATGTTGGCGGTACTTTTACTCACGCCGTTGCTGTTGAAGTCAGCAGCCGCGAACTGGTTGGCAAAGCTGTTGTGCCGACTACTCACAGCGCCAAAGAAGGCGTTGCCAAAGGCGTCATTGACTCCCTACATCTGCTGCTGGAAGACAACCAGATTCACAGCGATGAAATTGTTTTAATCGCCCACTCGACTACACAGGCCACAAATGCCCTCTTAGAAGGTGATGTGGCCTCAGTTGGCGTAATCGGTTTAGGCGCAGGACTAGAAGGCTGGCGCGCTAAAAGTGAAACCCGGCTCGACAAACTAGAGCTTGCACCCGGTAAACTGTTACCGGTTAGCCATCGTTTTGTCGACACCGCCAAAACAGAGCTGACTGAAGCCTTAGCCGAAAAATTGATTAAAGAGCTGACCGCTGAAGGTGCCCAGGTGATTGTCGCCAGTGAAGCCTTTGGCGTCGATCAGCCTGAACGTGAACTTTTGATTGTCAAAGTGGCTGAAAAAATGGGATTATTGGCCACAGCGGCCAGTCAGATCTCTAAGCTCTACGGCTTAAAAGTGCGCACCCGCACCGCCGTAATTAACGCCAGCATGATGCCCAAAATGCTGGATACCGCCAATATGACAGAAGCCGCGATTCGTAAAAGTGGCATTACCACACCTGTAATGGTCATGCGCTCTGATGGTGGAATTATGAGCATTGATGAAATGCGCCGCCGCCCGATTTTAACGATGTTATCAGGCCCCGCTGCAGGCGTTGCAGCAGCCTTGATGCATGCTCGCGTCAGCGACGGAATTTTTATTGAAGTCGGCGGGACATCCAGCGACATTACCGTGATCCGCAATGGCCGTCCCCAGGTCAAAAGTGCCCAAATTGGTGGCCATCGTCTGTATGTTCAGACCCTGGACGTCAGAACGCTTGGGATTGCCGGTGGCTCGATGCCGCGCTTTAAACAAAACCAACTCTCTGATGTGGGCC
>CAJYHH010001056.1 GCA_913773825.1 Candidatus Sericytochromatia bacterium
GTTCAGACGTGTGCTCTTCCGATCTCATAACTTGGCGCATTCCATTTAATCAGTTCTTGCATAGAGGCGTCTAAGCCCTGAATCAGCGCTCGCAATTGATCAATTTCAGCCCGACGCGGATGTTCAAGACTCGCCAGATAATCAGCAACAGAAGGGGTTTTAGAGGATTTTGGCATCTTTAAAGCATAACAGAGGCAGGAAACTGTTGATGGCGCCATTGACCCGGCGTCAAACCTTGCCACTGCAAAAAAGCGCGATGAAAAGAACTGGTTTCTTCATAACCCAGTAAATAAGCCACTTCTGCCAGATCATAATCAAGCCGCTGCAAATAATCCAGTGCCAGTTCACGCCGAACCTGCTCTAAAACCTGCTGAAAGCCCGTACCTTCTTGGGCCAGGCGCCGCTGTAAAGTCCGCTGACTCAGATTTAATTCTGAGGCAATAGCGCTTATGCCAGGGGCCTGGCCAGCAAGACGGCTGCGCAGCAAGGCTTTAACACGCGCCACCTCCGTATCAGCTGGACGCAGCAGCAATTCAGCTTCCAGCTGGGGTACCAGCGCAGCTAATAAATCCGGGTTATGACTTCTAAAAGGCCATTCCAGCACATCGGCAGCAAAAGCCAAGCGATCGGCACCGGCATCAAAGATCACCGGACAATCAAAATGCCGTTGATAAAGCTGGGCTTGAGCGCGTGGCGGAGCAGGTCGCCTAAACCAGACCTGGACAGGTTTTAGCGGCAACCCTGTCCCGCTGCGGCCCAGAGAAAGCCAGGACGCAAACATCCCGTCTGTGAGCAGAGCCGGTGTGGGCTCAGAGGCGGCATACCAGACAGCATCCAGCCAGACCCATTCGCCCTCTTGAATCAGACGTAAATCTTCTGAACAAAACAGCCGTTTATAACGCGCCAACTTGTTTAAACCCTCGCGAAAAGTCGAGGCCGACAAAGCAACAAGCGACGTAATATCGGCCAGCTCAATTCGATCATGCCGGCCACCTAGTCTTAAACCCAGATCAGGCTCAGTGTTGAGCTCATCTAAAGCTCGCCAGAAAGCAAAGAACTGAGCAGTGTTGACCATTGCCCGAGGCTGATTAAACAGATCATCAGCTAAACCCGCTCGCTTTAATACCCGCGCCAGATCCACACCCAGTTCTGTCAGTCTGGGCTTTAATACACGGGTCACTCGGATTTGGTCCACGCTCAGTTCTCCTGACTCTAGACTTTAGGCTTTTAAATTGCTAACCGCCTGCAGCATCTCGGGATCAGGACGGCCTGCATCCGTTGAACGGCTCAGCTGCTCCCATTTTAGAGTTTCTTCCCGGCGGCTGTCTTCAAAAGCAATCGCCATCTGGTAAGCATCGCTGCCAATCAACAAATGCATCGGTGGCTCAGGCTCTAAACTCAACTGCAGTAAAGCCTGAGCCACTTTATTCAAATCACTGCCAAAGTGTGAGTTTTGTGACTCAAACAAGCCGTTTAACTGACCCATTAAATCAATCATTGGCTGCACCGAAGCCTGGTAATCCAGACTCGGAGCCGTGACTTGCATCGACGATCCAGCCCAATCGGTTGGCATCGCACCGGGCTCTACAGCTGTCACCGAGATCCCCAGGTGCCTGACCTCCCGAGCCAGGACCTCCGTAAAACCCGTGACGCCCCATTTAGCGGTCTGATAAGCACTTACACCCGGTGAGCCGGTACGTCCACCCACTGATGAAATCTGCATAATCCGCCCGCTGCGCTGCTGGCGCATGACTGGCAGCACCGCCCGCGTCACGTTGACGACCCCCAGCAGATTGGTTTCAATCTGATCGCGAAACTCAGCTTCGCTGCTGTCTTCAAAAGCCGCCAGATTTCCATAACCGGCATTATTCACCAGCACATCAATCTGGCCAAATACTTCCATCGCCTGACTGACTGCCAAACGCGCCTGCTCGCTATTGCGTACATCCAGCGCCACAGTCAGAATCTGCTCCGCATAATCAGCTTTCAGATCCTGTAATTGCTCAGGCTGACGAGCTGTTGCCACCACTCGCTGGCCCTGCGCCAGTAAATAACTGACAAGCGCCCGGCCAAGCCCGCGAGAAGAACCTGTAACAAACCAGACTTTTGAATCCTTAGTCTGAGACGATTGAGACATCTTATTAAACCTCATCTGAGAGTGATGTCCTGACTATAACGTCTGCGTCGTCTCTGGCGATTGTCCAATCACGCCAATTAGGTGGCAGAAGATGACAAACTAAAAATTAGCCATAAGTACACTGCCAAACTTCTGATTACACACTTCTGATTATTAGGTATAGAACCTTGTCACACTGAGCTTGTCGAAGTGTGAAGCGCGGATTGCGAAGCAAGTGTGAAGCGCGGATTGCGAAGCAAGTGTGAGGATGAGCAATCACATTCTTCGACATTCCCTGGGGGATAACCCAGGGGCACAGGTTCGCACTGCGTGCTACAGAATGACAACTTTTTTCACTAGAGTTAGAAGTTTGGCGCAGTGTTAAATACTGAGACTTTCTTTAATTAAAGCCAGACCAAACTGCCATTGCCCTTCCAGGCTTGCCACCTGTAGTGCCCCTGTCTGCAGACGCAGATAAAAACCACCCAGATCCAGCGCATCTTCAAAAGGCAGATCAGCACCGGCAAAACCACTCTGGCTGACCAGATGCAAAAAAGCCGCTCCGCAGAGCAAACCGACAATCCGGCGGTCATAAGCAAAACGAGCGGGCAGCTCACTAATCTCACGGCCTTCATAAGCACTGAACAGCTTTAAACAAGCTTCTGCGTCCATACGCAGAAACATCGCAATCGCCGCTAAATCATAAGTTGGCTCGTTGGCACCGGCACTGTCCCAATCCAGCAACATCAGACGTTCACCGTCCCAGACTAAATTTGTCGGGTTCACGTCGTTATGGCTAAGCACTAAAGAATGCCCGCTATCAGGAGCATCCAGACTCTGAGCCTGTGCAAAAGCCTGTTTGACAAAGCTCGGCAGCTGAAAACCAGCGGGTAAGGCCATCTGCATCCGATTTAAAAAGGCCAGTGGCGTCACCGTGTCAGAATCAGCGGGTAAAGGCAGATTGTGTAAGCGGCGCAGCGCCTGCCCCAATTGTTTAAGCGCCGCCTGATGAGTCGCTGGATTGCTGTAATAGATCGCAAAGCCCTGGTCTGCAACATATTCACTTAAAACCGCTCGATGTTGAGTGTCCACATGTAAAACCTGTGGGGCTAAACCAGCAGCTGCAGCCATTTGGCGAATTGTCAGGCGATTTTGCCAAAAAGCAGCGTCAACATGGGGTTCAGCAATTTT
>CAJYHH010001057.1 GCA_913773825.1 Candidatus Sericytochromatia bacterium
GCTTTTTGGCTCCAGCTCAACAAACAGATCCTAATCTTCAAGCTGACCTTGCCAATCAACAACCTCAACAGCACAGCACATCTACTCGTCCTGCTGCTAACACCCCAGTTGTGCCAGGCTCACGCTCTTATTCCAAAGATATCTTTGATAAACCCACCACCGCCAAGCCAACTAGTGCGGCTCAGCCTGAAGTCACTAAACCAACTGTGACGGCCAAGCCAACTACAACCAGTCCTGCCTCGGCAGCCTCAGCCAAACCCAGCTCCTCTCAAGTGGCACAGCAACTTTTAGCTCAGGCTGTTGAGCGGTTTCAGTCACTTGAAAGTTTTAAAATTCATGTTGATGGCTTTGAAACCTTAGTGGGTAAAAGCCCATCAAATCTCAGCTTTGATATGTTTTCGCTAAACGGCAAATCCAAAATTCAAGTTACCAAACACACCAATTCAATGTATGTGGGCGTCAAAATGGGTTACCAGGCTGGCGCTGACTCACTCTCAGTGCGTCCAGGTGGCATTTTAGGGATCGTTAAAGTCGATACTAAAATGACTGATGAACGCGTCACTACTCCTCGTGGTTATCGTTTAGACCAAATTGATGCTTTTGCCTTATCTAAGCGCCTGCTGGGCGGCACCCACCAGCCAAAAGTCCTGGGTAAAACCCAGCTGAATGGCCGTAGCGTTGCGATTCTCGAATACACAGGCGCCAACGACTATGATCCTCGCATCACCCGTGAGCTTTTAGCCATCGATATGGAAGACCACTTTGTCCGCATGCACGAAATGTATGAAGGCGATACGCTGGTCTTTTCACTCAAGCTCAGCAATATTCAGCTTAATGCTCCGGTAACCGCTGCGGAGTTGACAATTTAAGGCCTACACAGTCTGACTAAGTGTCTGATTTGAGCCTGTGATGGAACAAAACTGATTCTTTCCAATCTTTATACTTTAGTGTGTTACTAGAGTGAACCTTGGATTGGAGAATCTGTATGAAAAGTCGCTATGCTATTGTCGCTGCTGTTTTGTTATTAACTGCCTGTCAGGCAACTCCTACACCCGCACCGATTCCCATCGCTTCACCACAGCCTTCCCCAACGCCCACTCCACTTGAAAGACCCACTGCGGTTTCATCTCCAGTTCCCACTGCAGTTCCGATTGATGGCCAAAACCTTCCTCCCGCTTTTTCAACTAGTCCGGCTTCCTTATGCTTTGGTGAAACCATGACGATTAAACTTGAGCGTTCAAATCTGAATCGCGGTAAGGTTTCAATTCTTTTACAGGTTCCGCGTGATATCAGCCAGATTCCTGAATCAGATATCAGGCCTGTGAGAGATATTCCCACTGATCCGGTTGTGCTTGGTGAAATGGATGTCTCGCCACTAGGCACCGGTCAGTTCAGCTTTAATTTAGCCGAAACTTATACCACTAAAAGTGGGGCGAAAGTGACTATTCCTCGAACCTTTGTTTCACTCTATGCCGAAACCAGCCCGGGCACTTATGTCAGAATCAACGATGTAAAAATTTGTCCGCCTCCCGCTCCTACTCCTTTGCCAAATCAGCCTCCAACACCATTACCCGATACCACTCCAGTCACAATTCCGATGATAGATGTTGGTGACGCCACTTTTCAGACTCAAGAAGTTTATGCCTTTGCTCAAAATCAAATCAGTTATAACTTTTCAATCAAGATCCTAGAGGGGAATGGCTTTATTCTTTGGCATTACCCCTATTCCAGCCCATCTGATAAACCTGCTGGAGGGCGACTGGTTCGAGACTTAAAGTTGAGTGAGTCTTTGCCGGTTCAGAATTTTCCGGCCTTG
>CAJYHH010001058.1 GCA_913773825.1 Candidatus Sericytochromatia bacterium
ACCAACATCTGGGACAAAGCTGCTTTCAACGTCAGCTGGAACAGCGATGACAGCGAAGCAACCTTCACCTTTAAAGAAGAGCGCGCTCTGCCTTCTGACAAAGACAGCGACAAGGTTCCTGACTATGCTGTGACCTTTACCAAGCTGACCAACAACAGCATCAAGGACAAAGCGGGCATCAGCCGTAGCTCTGACTACTTCAAACTGACCGAAGGCAACTTCGAACAGTCCTACAAATTTACTATCACCACCGATACCACTAAACCTCGTGTCGACAGCATTGTGGCTCAGACTGCTGAAAACAGTGGAGCATCATCTGATGGAGACGTGATCCGCGTTCGCTTCAGTGAGCGTATGGTTCACTATACTCTGGACCGCACTATTGCGGGTGGTATCAACAACGTAGCTAGCCAGGCTGCTGGAGCTGTAACTGATTCTCAGAATGGTGCAGATTCTATCTCTGCTGCCCAGGCTGCCGCTAATTACAAGGTGACGGTCCTTCGGGGTGGAGCGACGGTTCAGGCTACAACAGCCTGGTCTGCTTTAGGTGGGCGCGCTATCTTTGATACTAGCGACCCGACTCATAAGACCGTTCTGTTGTTGCCACCGGCTGCGGCTGATATCTATCGTCCTGGTGATAACGTCATGATTCAGGTTGATACGACAGTTGTGGATCCAGCAGGCAATACTATCGATAGCTCTGGAGATGACGCCTCTGCAAATGCAAGCTAAGCTTGGTAAAAGCGAGTTTAACTAACAACTGAATAAACGAACAGGCCCCATACGGGGCCTGTTTTTTCTTATGTATTCATGGGCTATAACAGGATTCAGTTAAGTAGCGGGGGGCTGTTTATTTGGCTTGAGACAGAGCTTTGCTAACCTGGCGAAAAACCTGTTTCCAGTTGCTCCGCTCGCTTTGTCTAAACAAGCGTGAATGCTGATACCAGGGACTCGTTTCTCCAGACAGTCCCCAACGCCAATCAGGAACTAAAGGGAGTAGAACCCAAGTTGGGCAGCCTTGGGCACCTGCCAGATGAACAACAGAAGTATCAACTGAAATCACCAGATCCAGTTGAGAGATAAGATGAGAAGTATCTTTAAAGCTTTGCATTACAGAATCTGCGTTCCAGATATTATTGGGTAGCTCGAACTGTTCAAATTCTTGAGAACGTGGCGATTTTTGTAGGCTTACCCAAAAAATGTCTGAGTGCTCCTTGGCTAATTTAATAAACCAACTCAAATTACAGCTACGTTTAACATCAATGGCGTTAGTTGGGCTGCCTGCCCAAACAAACCCAATCCGCTGACAATAACTTTTAGCTGTATCAGGGAGCTTTGGTCCATCAGCAGCAGGTTTAAGATAGGGTGTCGGATGAGGAATTGTTTGGAGGGTTGTCTGTCTAAGTGCGGGAAAGCTTAAAAGCGGCATTTCATGACTAAATTCATTTTGCAGCGTCTCGTTAACGGTTGCAATTTGAAAAGGCCAGTTCTGTTCTTTGAGTAATGAAGCCAGAGCAGGAGGCACTGTAAGCGTGATTTGGCCATGAGGCATATCAGGTTCTAGTAAATAGCGCACAAACTGAAGCGTATCTCCAAATCCAGCATCTGATAGGGCTAATAGTCTTTTATTCGGAGCAAGAGTTTCTCCTTGCCATTGAGGAAGACCATAGCTGATTTGTTTGCCTTCTGGTCGTTTACAGCGCCATTCGTATTCTTGCCAGCCTTCAGGTAGTTGGTTTTTAAGAATTTTAAGGCAGCCTAAGTAAAAACGTGCGTCAACATCTTCAGGCGCTCGTGAAACAACATATTCAAAATCTTGCTGGGCTTTGTCGAGTTGATTTAGCTCTTGCCGGATTTCACCACGCAGTTTTAAAGCATCAATGAAAGATGGATCACGCTGCAAAATTTGGCTAACGTAATCTAGACCTTCTTTAAGGTGATGTTGACGAACGAGAGCTAGGGCCAGATTATATTTGTGTGTGAGTGAAGCTGGATCTAGTTTTAGAGCTAATCTTAAAACCTTTAGAGCTTTCTCTGCTTGAAAGGTCTCTTGATAAAGAATCCCTGCCATATTTAAAGCGATAGGATGCTCAGGCTGAAGCTCAAGGGCCACTTCGATCTGTTCAAGAGCAGATTCAAGTTGGCCAAGTTGCAACAGACGTTGGGCAAGATTGATTCGGTATAAGGTTTGCGTAGGGTTATTTTTAATTGCCCCACTTAGTAATTCGAGTCCTTGTTGTGTATAACCGGCGTCAAAGGCAACTAAACCAAGGAGTTGCAGAGCATCAGCCTGGCTAGGATCAATACTGAGCACTTCTCTGGCTTTGTCTTCTGCTGCAGGAAGATTACCCTGTTGATAATATTGAATACCTGCCTGCAGATTCATCTCTAACGCGCTATGAGAAAAGGGTTTCATCACGGGATTTGGATGCTCAAGCCTGATGCACGAACAAGCTGGCCCGATGGATCTTGCACGCCGTTAATTTCAAGCTGACAGGAATCCGTTGCATTAAATACATTTTGATCTATAGGAGCTTGAATCTTGACTTGATTAGCATTGAGGAAAATCGCTGTTGTTCCAGCAGGCCAATTAATAGCTGATCCATTACAGCTTAAACGATAGTTGGCGGGCACAGATGTTGCATTTACGGTGCTTGTTCCGGCAGGAGCGGACGTTGCTTGACCGCCTCCGCCGCCAACGACTTGTGTGCCGTTTGGTAGCTGAAACGTCATGTCACCAGAAAAAGTTACAGTCAATGAATCTGCAATATCATTGATGGCACTTAAGCCTGTAACTTCTAGGGCATTAGCGGTTGAGTTAATACTTAAAGGAAAATAAGAACGATATAAATTGCCGTTTCTGAAGGGGCCATCTTCACGAGTTGTTGTACCGTTTTCAACGCTGACGGTTGAGAGTTCAGCTGTTCGGGCCGGGACACCATCTTGATCTTTAATGCCTCCACCCAGATTATCACCGCTACGACGGTAACTTAAAATCAAACGATAACGGCTATTTGTCGTTTGAGGCCAGCCAAAACGTGGTGTCAAACGGAGGACCTGATCTGTATTCCATGCCACTTCAAAGTGCCTGATATCGTAAACAACATCATTTTCGGAGCCTCTTACAGATTGGGCGGCAGGAGCAGTTGCGCCTGATAAAAACAGAGCTGGTGTTGTTGAGTCTAATTGCAAGGCTAGAGAATGTTCAACACTTTCCCGATTCATGCCTTCACTAAACGTAATTTCTAGAGCTTGCTTATGACTGGTCAAGCTGCCTGCGGGTATGACAGAAAGTACTTCAGGCTTATTAGAAATAGCTGTTGTACCTTTAAACTCAATATTGACGCTAGGTTCAAGGCGAGTTACAGAAATCAGTCGCGTACGAGTGGTATAGCCTGGTGCTGTGACTTTGACCTCTAGAGTGGCATTTAAAGGCAAGGTTTCAAGATAAAAGAAACTGCCTTCTTTACGAGCATTTGTCTGGAACTGAACACCCTCTGTCAAACTTTTTGCACTAACTTGTGCCGATTCGATAATATTGCTGTCCTCATTAAAGACCTGCACTCTTATTTTGCCTTCTGCTACAGGGCTAGGCGTTGGTGTAGGTTCTGGAGTGGGCGTGGGAGTGGGCTCTGGTGTTGGTGTTGGTGTTGGTTCTGAGCTTGGAGCAATAGATGGGCTTGGTTGAGATGGAGGGCTTGGAGATGGGGATGCTTGATTACTGGGTATGGGAGTAGGTGTTGTCTGAGGCGTTGGCGATGGGCTTGATGGAGGATTAACAGCAGGTGGTTGGCAGGCTGTTAGGATCATCAGCAAACTGCCATGAATTGCAAGGGCTGAGAGGGGGATACGCTTCATTTGGGTTCTGCCTCTTGGACTAGTAGATAGGAGTTATGACGCTTACAAAAAGAATTTAGTTTCCTAAATGTTAGGCCATCACAATGCCTGGGCAAGAGGGTTGTTGCGTGTAAAACCCTCACTATGGGCTGTGTTCCTACTTCTATGGTATCATGGCCGCGAAACATCAGAAACGAGATTCCTGAACTATGGCACGGCAGAAACAGCGAGAGTGGAGTATGAAAATTGTAGGAGGTATTTTCGGTATCGCCTTTTTATTTGGTACCTTTCGAGGCATGGTT
This sequence comes from Candidatus Sericytochromatia bacterium, assembly GCA_913773825.1. Classification (GTDB taxonomy): domain Bacteria; phylum Cyanobacteriota; class Sericytochromatia; order UBA7694; family UBA7694; genus CAJYHH01. The sequence goes on from CAJYHH010001058.1 coordinate 4,140, forward strand.
GCGATGTTTGAGCCCCAACCTGAGCAACTAGTGGCTCAAGCAGAACAACAGATTCAAGCTCAGCAATGGGAGCCTGCGCTTGAAAGCTTACAGGTTGCTCGGCAAAGAGCCCCCGAAGATGTAAGAATTGAAATTCTTGAAGGTCAGATTCATCGTCGTCAGGGCAATCATAAAAAAGCGATTGATAGCTTTGAGCGAGCCAAAGCCAAAGCTCCCAATCAGTCTCTAGCTTATGAACTTCAAGCAATGACTTACACTA
>CAJYHH010001059.1 GCA_913773825.1 Candidatus Sericytochromatia bacterium
GGTCGTAGTTATATTGGGTAATTGCAATTTTATAGGCAGTAGCGTAAGGGATACCCTGGGTTTCGACCAGTTCAGTGGCGCGCAGGTCTAAAAAGTCACCGGGCATGGCGCGAATCAGTAAAAACGATAAGACCGTTGCGACTAAAATGGTCAGCGCTGATGACATCAGCTTACGGGTGCGCGGATGTTGATAAATTTTGCTGAGTTTGCTCATGGCGTCATCTCAGCCAGCTTATTGTTAGCTTGTGGAACCGCCTGCAGACGACCGGAACTCAGTAAATAAGCATAGGTGGCATCCAGGCCCATCGCAGTTAAAGACCAGACCGGATCAGAGGCGGGCGGCCAGTTTTGGACGCGCTCACCTTCTTGAACAAAGACGCCAATTTTCTTTTCGTACATTGCTACAAACGGCAGTTCATGATTGGCGAGCCAGAGAAGGCGCTGAGTGGCAAGTTTGGATTTAACCGGGTTGGCACCACTCATCACGGTTTCAACGTCATGCTGCAGGTCACTTTCGCCAAACTGGCTTGTTAAACGTTCGGGCAGTCCTGCTGCTTTAGACAGTTGGCCAGCTTTTGCAAATAAGCGATCTAAGCTGACGCCTGGGTGAGTGTACATTTTATAGTCGATGCCAAAGGCTGCCGCAATCTGAAAGCCACCCCCGCGTAATTGCTGAAAATACAGCGCGCTGTCATAGGTTCTGACTTGAGCTGGCAGTCCAAACCGGGTCAGTTGAGCAGCGGCACTTTCGCTGGCTAAGACCCAGTCTGAATAACCCGCAATCACCGCAATTTCTAGTCTGATCGGCTGGCCGTCTGGCATCAGCCATTGGCCTTGTTCGTTGCGGGTGTAACCAGCTGTTTGTAAGAGACTCTCAGCCCGTTTAGGATCATGGGGGTAACGTTTAAGCTGAGCTAAAAAATCAGGGGTCATCCATTCGGGCGCATCTTGCTGCATCAGCGGCAAATGATAATCATCGCTGGTTAAAGAGTCATAAGCGGCAATTCGTCTGATGCGGTCACGATCCAATAAAATTGCAAAGGCTTCGCGAAAGGTCGGGTCGCTCAGCGGGGGATTACGACGATTGAGCACATAGCCAAAATTGAGATAATCAGGCAGATTCATCTGGCGAAGGCGAGGGTTTAGCGCTTTCATCTGAGCGGCAACATCAGGTGGCGTGGCCGCATGAGAAGCATCGACGTCTCCGCCTAATAAATAAGCCCACATCACGTCATTGGTGCTGCCGCGCAGGATTCTGACTTCTGGCACGCTGACGTGCGGGTGCCAGCTCTGAGCGTAGCGTTTCAGCACCATTTCAGAAGCTGTGACTTTATCGATTTGGTAAGCGTTAGTGCCTATCGGCTTTTCAGGACGATAGGCATACGCCTTTTGCAGCAACTCGCTCTTTTTGACCAGCAGAGCTTCATAGCGGGTGTTATTGGCTTCGCCTTCTGGCAGATCGGCAATTTTAAGGCGTTCAGCTAATAATTGCTTGGCGGGCTCAACCCAGTCTTGAAACAAATGCATCGGAGCCTGAATGCGCTGGACGCGCATTTGGCGCTCTTCGATCGCGCTATAGGGGTAGCGCCAGTTAAAGATTACGGTTTGCGGATCAGGGGTCTCAATGCTGGTCAATGAGCCCCCCCAGCCCTGAAGCCAATAGAGTAAAAAGCTGCTTTTGACGTCTTCTGAGGTAAAGGGCTCGCCATCATGCCATTTGGCCTGGCGCAGTTTAACGGTAAATCTGCGTCGATCCGGGCTGACCGTGGCACTGAGGCCTAATAGTGGCAAATAGCGCTTATCTGCGGGCTGATACAAAAATAGGGGTTCATAGACAAAGGGCAAATGAGTTCCGTCACCCCCCTGACTCCAGGCGTTGCCGTGAAAAGAAGGCGGGATAAACCAATTACCCGAAACACGAAAAGCAGGATCGGGTACAGGGGCTGAATCAGCACATGCAGAGAGGGCGCTCATGATCATAAACGCCGGCAGGACCCTCTTCGTAAACCGATTAAGCCGTGACCCCAGGCTAAGAGTTGGCATAGCCCGTAGAATACCCCAGCTCAAGAAGCACCGCAAGCCCCGATTGAGACTAAGTTTGCGACAAATCAGACAACCGTCATATATCGGTCAGACACTCAGGAGCACTTTAAAGGTTCAAACCCCTCACGCCGATTCTTTTCGCTTTTCGTGATGCCTTCAGCTTTTAAAG
>CAJYHH010001060.1 GCA_913773825.1 Candidatus Sericytochromatia bacterium
AAGCTGCTGACGAGCGCTCTGAACCAATCTGGTCTGGGTTTCGAGGTCGCCCTGATCAACTGCCTGCGGTAAGGTATGAACCGTCTGCTCACAAACCGGACATGCCTGCCCAGGTTCAATGGCTTGCCTCAGCACAACAGCTTGTTGCTGCAGTTCCAGTCTGCGTAAGCTGATTTCAGCAGCCTGAAGCTCTGTCTCTGCTTGCTGCAAGGCTTGCTCGGCTGCATCTAACTGTTCTTGCCGTTGAGTGAGGCGTAATTGGCTTTGCTCAAGTTGCTGAGCATGTTGTTTCAACTTCTGTTCAGCATCCAGCAGTGAGGGTTCCTCAACTGTCTGCAATTGTTTGATGTCAGGCAGAACATCCTGCAGCAAATCCAAGCGTTCAGGATCAACAGAAAGAGCCAGACGCTGATTATCAAGCACGTCAAGCTCAAGATTTGTCTTTTGCTGACCTGACTCTGCGCTCTGAATGCGCTGCTGCGCAGTCTGCATCACAGCTTGCCGCTGATGAATCTGCGCGTTCAGGCTATCGAGCTGGGACTGCAGGCTTTGCATCTTCTCAACTTCTGGCTTGAGTTCCCGCAGGCGCTCTCGCTCAGCTTCCCAGACAGGTTGCTGTATCAGATCTTCGCGAAGAGATTTTTCTTGTTCAGCCAGCAGAGCCTGACGCTGCAGCAGTTCACCTTGCTGGTGCATCAAGGATTCGAGTTGCTGAGCTAGCTTGGCTAACTTCTGCTCACCCTGTGAGAGAAAATTCAGTTCAGGCGCTAACTGAAGCAGCCGATGACCTTGTTCAAGCTTGATCTTTAACGCATCAATCCTGTTCTGCTGGGCCTCAAGTGCATCCTGCTCAGTCTGATTCTTGGCCAGGCTCTGCAAGAGCTGCCAAAGCGTTTCAGCGGATCTAAGCACCTGCTCGGCTTCACGGCAGACCTGAGTCTGAGTAGCCAGCTGTTGGCGGTTGACCAATAATTGGTTTTCTAACTCCGTCACAAGCTCGGGCGAAATCTCTCCCAGTCCGCCCATCTCACCTTCGAGCTTCGTCAGCTGCTGATTCAGCTCCTTGCGATGCCGATCCGCTTCCTGCTGAATCTTTTCGTAGACATCCAATTGGGCTAAACTCATCAGCACCTTGCGGCGATAGTCAGGCCCATCCTGCTTCAGAAACTGGTCAAAACCGCCCTGGGGCAACAGGAGCACGCGGCTAAAAGCTTTAAAGTCGAGACCCAGCAGCTTGGGGATTGTGTTTTTAAATTCATTGACCGTGCCTGCTGTGCTTTTTTCCCACTCTGCTGTCGCTTCTTTGCGTGTTTCAAGCTCAACGCGATGCGTTTTCTGACTGATTTGGCGCGTGATGCGATAATCCTGACCCTGATGCCGAAAGCTAAAAGAGACCAAGGCTTGCTGATTCGGATTTTCGACATCCTGATAAATCAGCTTCTTGATGTCTTTGGAGCCGATGCGTGGGGTTTCGCCATAGAGCGCAAAGCACATCGCATCAAGCACACTGCTTTTGCCAGCACCCGTTTGGCCGGTCATCACAAACACAGATTTATCGCTAAAATCAATCTCGACGGCTTGTTTATAAGCCATAAAGCCCTGAATTTTAAGCAGTAAAGGCCTCATACCTGCACAGCCTCCCAAAGTTCGGAAAAGGTTCTTTCCAACTCTTCATCCAGAGGAAGGTTTTGCGCCGTGCAGTAAGTTCGGTAGACATCTAAGGGTGCATCGAGCTGCAGATGCTGATATTTTGGCGCCGTATCAGCCTTCTGAGGCGCTTGAATCTCGATCCCAAGCAGACGTGGCCCCAAATTTTGCCGTATCTCGTCACTGAGCCCTTTGCGCGGGGCGTCGACCTTGACTCTGAGCTTGAGAAAATCCTCGCTGCCCCGCCACTGGCTATAGATACCGGGCAACTCATCTTCATGACAAGTCACCAGCTGGAGTGCATGTTTGAGCCTGAGCGGCCGGAACTGAACCTGAGCCTTTTTACCTGGCGCAAAATCGACGATGTTGATGCCTTTTTCCATATTGTGTTCGCCAAAATCAATCTGATAAGGCGTGCCGCAGTACCAGGCAGGAACCGGGCTACCCTTGACCTGTTGGCGCTTGTGAATATGTCCGAGCGCAACATAGTCGAAAATCTCAGGGAGCTGCTGGGGCTGCACAGCAAAAGTATCCGCAATCGAGAGCGCGCGCTCAGACTGGGTCGGCTCAGCGCCGTTAAGCATCAGATGCGCACAGAGCACATGGTAACGATCTTTTGTCAGAGACTGACTCAGCAACTGCATCACGCCAGCCACTTTTTCAGCGTAAAGTCGGCGCTGATCGGCAACGCTGGCGCCTTCACCCGCCAGCCGGACCAGCTCACGTTCAGAAGGATAAGGCAAAGCCGTCACACAGAGCTGCTCGCCGCTACTTTCAAGCGTCCAGCAGGCTTCTCGCTGCAGGCGGTCAAAGACCTGAATCGAAGCCAATGAAAGAATGTCCTTCATGCTTTTCCAGAGATGGGTGCTGTCGTGATTGCCGCTGATAATCACAGCAGGCGTGCGGCGCTTGTGCAATTCAAGAAAAAACCGGTTGAGTCCTTCAATCGCACGGGCCGGGGGATGATAGGTGTCGTAAATATCGCCAGCCACTAGCACCAAATCGACTTTATCTTCTTCAATGATGTTCAGCATCTGGCTCAAAGCATGTTCGAGACAGGGCATGCGGTCCTGCTTGTAAAGGCTCTTACCCGCATGCCAATCAGAAGTGTGCAGAATGCGCATCAGTTCACATGTCCTTTCAAGGGCGGCTTTCTTG
>CAJYHH010001061.1 GCA_913773825.1 Candidatus Sericytochromatia bacterium
CCATTTTCTGATGAGCACGCTCTTGCTCCGCCTGGCGGCGATAGCTTGCGTAGCCGCCGCGCCGAATGGTCAATTGGCCTGCCTCTAGAGCCCAGATCGTTTCAACGGTACCTTCCAGCAGATGGCGATCATGAGAAACCATGAGCCACGGCACTTTGCTGGTGACGAGGTAATCTTCCAGCCAGTTGAGCATCGGCTGGTCGAGATGATTGCTAGGTTCGTCGAGTAACAATAAATCCGGTTTATCCAACGCCAGACGCAGCAAGGCCAGACGGGTTTTTTCACCCCCGCTGAGCGTCGTGACGTCTTTGTTGAGGCTGTCAGACGTCCAGCCAAAATCATTCATTAAGCGATCCAGGCGTTGCTCAAATTTATAGCCACCGCGTGCTTCGTAGCGTTCAATCGCCATTACAACGGCATCTGGATCACCGTTGGGGTTTAAAAATATCTCGCGTAAGCTGAAGAGATCTGGGCGTAAACCCCAGAGCAGGTTTGTAGCTATACCTGATTCTCCCGCTAGCGGAGATTGGGGCAGCCAGCCGATTTTGAGCTCGGGCTTGCGAAAAATTCGGCCTTTGTCGGGACTAATCTTGCCACGTAATAAATTCAGCAGGGTGGATTTGCCTGCCCCGTTAGGGCCAATCAGGCCAATCCGCGAACCGGGTGCGATCTGGAAGCTGAGGTTTTCAAAAAGTTGGCTGGATTGCTGATAATAGCCAAAAGTCAGTTGATCTGCTTGAAGCAATAGCATAAGTGTCTCCTTTGATGTGAAAAAAACTGGGAAAAATCCCAAATAGAATCAAAGGGAATGCACTTTCATGGGCAGGGGTCCTCCTATGAATAAATGAAAAAGCAGACAATAACTGATGACCACGGCGGCGGTGTCCGTGTGAGTTGCATCAGTCGAGGTCAGTTTCTCAAGGGAGGAGCCATCCTTGTTTGTTAAGAGATGTGGTAAAAGGGTTTGTTAAAACCCTTAAGATGACGGGCATCTCATTACCGTTTTTTTAGCTTAAACAAATTTGACTCAGGAATTCAAGCCTAATTCGAATTTTCTTGGAGTTGATAATTCCCAAAGTGTTAACCTAAAGAGACGTTAACAAGAGGAGCATCTGGTTTAGATCATGTTAAACATTGATAGCGAATACGAAGCCGCACTGAAGTCCCTGTATCGAGACTACGGGCAAGTTTTGTCGGCTGGCACGCGCTTTATTCAAGAAGGCACTCAAGATACCAAAGTGTATTTTATTCTGGATGGCTTAGCGGCGGTGTTCTTTGGTCAGGATCCCAATGAACACATGCTCTGGTTACTAGAATCAGGTGATTTTGTGGGTGAACTGGCTTTGCTAGATAATTTACCTCGTTCGGCCAGTGTTGAAACCCTCAAAGAAAGTCGGGTGATTGTGCTTGATCGCGAGAATTTTTACAATCTGATCAGCGATTTTCCGTCATTGGCGCTAAAAGTGATCCGGACAATGGGGATGCGGATGCGTAAACTCGATGCCAAATACAAGCTGTATCTGGGGTATAAACCTCAGGACATGGATTGGGTCGCGACCCGTGAAGCAGCGGAGGCATAAAGCACCCGCTGCTCAGGCTTAGTCAGACTTAGTTGTAGTTCGGGAGCCGTCGGCCTGTTGGACTGGCGGGTCTGACTTCTTGCTCAGGATCTGGCAAGGGAATCAGATCAGCTGGCTTAAGGGGCCGCTGTTGCGCAACTAAATCAACTTGCTGGAGCAATTTGACTAAGCTTTCTGCCAGTTCATAACGGCTTGCGGGACGCTCGCCGTTAAAACGATCAAGCGTGTCGAGTTCAAAGACACCGGCTTTAACCAGTTGGCTAACCGCTTCATTCCCCCAATGGTTCTTGGGCACATCCTGAGCAGCGCGGGCCTGCATGGGCACTGGTTCAACCTGTAAAAAGCTCAGTACCCGGTTCAGGGTCAGGGCTAGCATATAGCGACTGACCTTTTGCGATCCATAAAAATTAAGCTCTTGGGTGCCGTTCATCAGGCCATAGCCAATCACCTGACGCAGAGCGCTCCCGGCCCAGTGGCGAGAGGGAATATCACCACTGGGTTTGAGATACGCTTCATAAATCATTGCAATCCGGGCATCAGTATCCAGCTTAAGCCCGTGCTTTTGCTGAAGGTAGCGCAAAGAGCGGCTGACAGCATCAGCCAGCTCATAGCGCGTAAACGGTCGGGTGCCCTGAAAAGTTTTATCTGGATAGGCATCCAGAATTTTAAAGCTGTCGAGCGCAAGTTGCACCCGTCCCGCCAGCGTTGGGTTGGCGGGTGGGTCAACTAGTTGCATCGCTGAGGCTGGAGCTGCAGTCAACATGGCCATTAGCAAGCTACTTGCCAGTAAGGGAGCTAAAAAACGATTCTTCATCCTTTGACACAAACCACTTGTTTGAGAGTATGTACGATATCGACTAAATCCTGCTGCGCCCGCATCACATCATTGATGTCTTTGTAGGCCGCTGGCGTTTCGTCGATCACGCCTGCATCTTTACGGCATTCAATGCCTTTGGTTGCTTTGATATGGTCATCCAGACTAAAACGACGCTTGGCTTCACCACGCGACATCGTGCGTCCAGCACCATGACTGCAGGAATGGAAGCTTTCTTCTGAGCCCGTGCCGCGCACAATAAAGCTGCGCGCACCCATTGAGCCTGGAATAATGCCTAAATCACCTTTGCGTGCCCGAATCGCCCCTTTACGGGTTACCCAGACATCTTCGCCAAAGTGATGTTCACGCGAAATATAGTTATGGTGGCAGTTGACCACTTCATCACTGACTGTAAACTCAGGCAGTTCACCAGAGGCTTTAATCGCATCAAGAATATTTTCAAGCATGACTTCGCGATTGTGGTAAGCGTAGTTCTGGGCCCATTCTACGGCAACCACATAGTCATCAAAGCCCTGTCCGCCTTCCGCTAAATAAGCCAGATCGCGATTGGGGACTTTAATGCCGAGTTTTTCAATTTCGGTACGGGCTTTTTCAATAAAAAAAGATCCGATCCGGTTACCGATTCCGCGTGAGCCGCTGTGCAGCATCAGCCAGACTCGTTTGTCCTGATCAAGACAGATTTCAATAAAATGATTGCCGCCACCTAAGGTTCCGACCTGTTCTATGGGGGCACGGTGATTGGGCCGAATCTGTGAGTATTTTGCAATGATCTGGTCATAGCCTTTTGACAGCTGTTTCCAATGTTGTTCTGCGCGCTTGCGGTAAAGTCGCAGGCCATTGCCACCAAAGGCAGATTTGCCCCAGTCGTTCATGCCAACCGGGACCACTTTTTCAATTACTTCACGCAGCTGGCGCAGATCATCAGGCAGATCATCTGCAGTAAGAGTTGTGCGGGCTGCAACCATGCCGCAGCCAATATCAACACCCACAGCGGCTGGAATAATCGCCCCTTTGGTTGGAATCACCGAGCCCACTGTGCTGCCCTTGCCCAAATGACAGTCAGGCATGGCTGCGATGTGATGATAAATAATCGGCAGTTTGGCTGTCTCAAGTAATTGCTGCTGGGTTGCGCCATCAAAGAGCACACCATTGACCCAGGCTTTAACCGGCTTACCCTGGCTGCTATTGTCGAGATAGAGATAATTATCGTTGCTCATGTGAGCCTCCATGGATCCCTTGCGGGTAATAAACCGTGGAGAAGCTGCTGCCATCGGTTACAAGTAATGCTTTGTAAGCATAACATAGCTAGTTTAAACAGCTTTGAGTGGTTTTTAATAGCAGAATTAAGGTTTTTTTCTCAAGGATTAGCTAACCTTTAAAAAGCTTGAGACATAGAGCTTGTTCAAGTTTTTGACGGCTCAAGAAAAATTTTAATCCTGATTTATTTACTTAATCAAAAGAATTTTTAAGACTATAAAAGGGTTTTGTCGCTGAATGGATTTTGCTGTTATCAGCATCCATACAATTTTTTGAGCGTAAAACCTGATTATTCAAGTTTTTGAAAATTTGTTCTGAACTCAAGCTCTAAAATAAGGTTGGGGCAAGTTCTGACCTGATTTTGTCTTGGCTCTTCCTGTGCTCCCGTGTTGATTAAACGCTAGGCTGTTTCGGGGCGAGCTTTGAGACAGCCCATGATCGCATCTAATAAGCCGGCTTCAAGGGCCTCAGGGCTAAACCCAGAAGGCGGAGCAATCACTAAGGCGTGCACATGAGACTCAATTGTTTTCATAATCAAATAAGTGGCTAAATCTAAATCAGCCTGGCCGATTTCTGCGGCATGTAAGCTCAATAACTCTCTGATCTCGGCCTGAATCCGGCGCTCAGTTGACTGGACTTCTTCGTCGGGTTCAAAAAAAGGAAACTCAGCTTCAAGTCTGCGATGGAGCTCAGGTTCAAGCTGGTGAGCCTGGATCCAGGCCCGTATCAGTGAAGCCATGGCCTGGCGCAGGCTGAGCAATTTACCCTGTGCCAGTAATTGACTCAACATGCCTTCAATTAGCGCTTGTAATTGCTGTTCATGACGTTTGTGAAGGGCAATAAATAGCGCATCTTTATTGGGGAAATACTGGTAAAGTGAGCCGACGCTAATTTCAGCGGCTTCAGCAATATGATTGGTGCTGGTTCGAGCATAACCCCGTTCGCAGAGAACGCGAGCTGTTGCAGCCAAAATGGTCTCAACCATATTTTTTGAGCGGTTCTGACGTGGCTGTTTGCGCGGGGTAGCGGTGCGTTTCATTTAAATTTCCAATGCGAGTTGTCAATGCGAGCAATCACTTGTATCCTGAATTCAATAACGAGTAATTGCTCGTATTAAGCCTAACTGAATCTTTTGCTAAAAACAAGCACTGAAATCAAATCAGCAGATCAGTTAAACTTTTAACCAACTAGGTTTACTACGAGCTGAGGAGCACTACATGTCGTCTTTACAAGAGCTGATTACCAGCCGCCGCACGACTTTTCAATTTCAGGATCGCGCTGTTTCGGATGAAGTGATTGAACGCGCGCTTGAAGCTGCCCGTTGGGCCCCCAATCATAAAATGACCCAGCCTTGGCGTTTTGTGATTCCTGGCCCAGAGATGATTGGGAAGTTAAAAGCCCATTTTGTCCGCCGTTTGGCAACAAAAATGGCTGCCAGAGGATATAGCGAGACCGAAATTGCTGAGCGCATGCGCGTCCCGCAGCCAGATATTCCGGCTCAGATTCTGGTTTATTCGGTTCGCAATGCGGATCCCTACCGTGCCCATGAAGACTATGCAGCCACCTGCTGTGCGATTCAAAATCTGATGCTGGCTGCCTGGGCAGATGGTGTGGCTTCGGGCTGGAAAAGCTTCGATCAGCCCGAAAACTATGAACTGTTTGGTCTTGACCCTGAACAGACCCAAATTGTCGGCTTAATTCAGCTGGGTTATCCCTTACAAGAACGTCAGAGCAAGCGCCGGCCTTTAGAAGAATTTGTGGAGCGCACTCGCTAATGTGGGTTCGCTGCCTGCGCACCGCGCTAACAATCAGTCTTTTGACCGGACTTTGTCTGCCTGTTGGAGCTCAGGCAGCTAAACCTGCTGCAAACGCTGCTGAAAATGCAGGTAAAAGCGCTGATCTGCTCAAACAAGCTCAAACTGCTCAAAAATCAGACAATCATCAGCAGGCAATTGAGCTCTTGACCCAGGCTTTAGTTAGCAGCAAAGAGCCTGCCAGCGTTTTGCGCCTGCGCGCAGAGAGCTGGCAGTATCTGGGTGATTACCAAAAAGCTGAAGCTGATTTACAAGCTGGACTGAAGCTGGCGCCAGACCATGCTGGGCTCTTAGAGGGACTTGGCTGGCTCAGACTGTTTCAAAAGAACTATTCTGGCGCTGAACAGGCCCTTAATCAGGCGCTGGCTCAGAATCCTCGTGCATACTGGGCTCGACTCAATCTGGCTCATGCTCTGCTTTTGCAAAATCGCCATCGCGAAGCGCTGCAGCAGTATTGTGAACTGGTACAAACCGAACCTGACAAACCTTTGGGCCAATATCTGGCTAAAGACTATCAACGGCTAAATGCCAAAGGGGTTTTTCATCTGGATTATAGCCTGATGCTTTTTCGGTTTGGCTTAAAAGGGACATCCTGTCCTTAGACCTGATCTTGATCGGGATTGCGCTCATGTAAGTCTCGGGCCAGGGTTGCGCGCTGAAGCAAAAACTGTCTGACTTCAGCGCAAATCCAGTCTCTGTCAGCTGCGCGCTGCCCAAAACCCAGATCATGGCGTTTACGGCCCCCTTCAAGTAGCCAGACGCGTCCCAGCCAATTGCTGCGATCCCGACCTTCGTCGCCTGGGGGGCAGACACAATCTGCCAGATCTGCGCTGGCGCCCGTGCGATAAAAGCGTAAACCCAGCAAGGTATGAACCCGCCTAAACTCGTTGGGGCCAATGATGAGTTCAGTCTGGAGACTCAGCAGCGTCAGGCTCAGAGCCAGGCTAAACAGACTGAGGCTTAAAAAGGGCAGCCATAAAC
>CAJYHH010001062.1 GCA_913773825.1 Candidatus Sericytochromatia bacterium
TGGCCGGTTAAACGGCGATTAATTTCTTCAGGGAACGGATCATAAAATTCAGGCGTGCGTAGGCCAGCTTCTACATGGCCCACAGGAATTTTATGATATGCCGCCGCTAAAGCCGTCACCATTACAGTTGTCGTATCACCCTGGACCAGCACCATATCAGGTTTGCGAGCTTCGAGCACGGGTGAGACATGCTCCATAATGCGCGCACTTAAGCCAGCCAGGCTCTGGCGCTCCTGCATCAGATTGAGATCCGTATCAGGCACGATCCCAAAAGTCTGCATAAACATATCGACCATTTCGCGATGCTGAGCTGTGTTTAGAACTTCACAGCCAAACTCACTGGCCTTAAGGGCCTCAACAACAGGGTACATCTTGACAATCTCTGGCCGAGTGCCAAAAACAACAAGAATTCGCTTATTTTCGTTTGAACTCATTTTAAACTCTTGAGCTACGGCTAAACAGAGGCCTGGTTAGCCCGGAATATGAGTGACAGGGTCTATTACCTTGCGCGTGCTTGCAGATGCTGTAGACGCAACACTGTAAGCAAGGTTAACACAGATCTACAGGGCTTGAGTGTGAGAGGGGATACGGGTTGCAGAGACCTCAAGCCTGAGGCCTCTGCAGCAGCTATTGGGCCTGGGTCACACTCCCACGCGCTAAGGCCTCTACACTGGCTTTATGTGAGTTGTTTGAGCGAACGACATAATTCAAAGACCATTGGCCGCCATAGTCAGCCGGGCTCCAGCAGACATTGCTGCGGCCATAAAAACGCAGCACTGCTTTTGCATCAAAAGTGACGCCTAAGGCTGATTTTAAGCTGGCATCAGCGTCCAGACTAACCGGTACTTCAATGATGTGATAAACCTCAAGCCCTGGCTCAATTGGGCTGAGTTGTTTAAGTTCAGCAGCATTTAAAATAAAATCTATTCCCATTTGGCGATGAATCGCTTTTGCTGTGGGTTTAAGTATCAGCTTGCCCAGAAGCTTATTTTTTCGGCTTAGATTTAAGCTGGCCAAGCCTTTTGTAATCTGACCGCTTAAATGGCCCGCAGCAACATCTAAACCTGAGTCTTCACCGTCAGGATTGACCAGACCCATCTGACCGTTGAGTTTGACCCCTTCTGCAAATTGCAGCTGATCCTGGGTAGCAAATTCCAGCAAATGATTGGGGCGCGTACAGCAAGCACAGGCTAAAGCCTGCTGTTCAAGCACAGGCATGCAAGCAGTCAGAATCAGAATCAGGCTAAATAAACGCTTCATCAGAGCCTCTCTGGTGGGGTAATTTAATCGGGAGTCCTAAAAATCAGACTTAAACAGGTCAAAGCGCCTTCTGCCTTGGCCAGTTCACGTGTATCGATGACTTCGGTACGGTAGCCCAGTTTTTGAATCTGAGCAAGCGTCTCAGGACAGCCCGCTTGCACACAGAGCATTTCTCCCACACGCAAGACATTTGCAGCAGCATCTTCATTAAGCGCCGTCTCAATCAGCTTAAACTTCTCCTGATTAAGCTTCTCAAGACTTCCTTGCTCCAAACAACCAGGGATCACAATCAGCGTTTGATCATCAAGCGCGGTACAAACAGATTTAAGATGCAGACTGCCCTGGGGCTTAAGCATCACAACGCGATAGCCAAACGGGGCTGTCAGCTCAGCTAAAGCCTGAATCCCCAGCTGATTGGTTCGTGTAGATTCGCCCACTAACAGGGTTTTCCCGACTAACAGCACATCACCACCATCTAAAGTAGCAGGTAAACGAAGCGTTTTAACCTGTCGCCAGGGGGCCAGAGCCTGAGCGATTAAAGCCGTCTCGGGCCGTCGCGAGGGAGCTCCCGGACAGCAAAGAATCGCAATTTCATCTAGCACCACCGCCGTATCTTCAACAAAACAGGCGTCAGGGTACTGACTGTTTTGAGTCAGGCGGTCAACCCTTAAGCCTAAACGTCTAAGCATCTGACAATAAGCTTGATGCTGGGATTCAGCCAGCTGCCAGTCAATTGGCTCACGCTTAATAAACGTGAGTTCACAGTCACTTAAACGCGGTGAAATGACATGAGTCAGAGCTCTTAACATATACCTCAGCTGATAAGCGGGCCCGATGTGCCTGCCCAAGTTCACTCAGAACAGTTGGAGCAGTAGATATCAGATAAGGCCCAAGTTTATGAGATTAAAGCTTTAAGCTGACTATACCGCTTTAAAGCACCAAGCTCAAATGCCTAACCTGTTAAACTAGCAGCAAATCTGCAATCAAACCGAGGCTGACTATGACGATTACGCCGCTGAGAACCGTCAGCGCGACACGCTATATCACCCCCCTGCGCGAAGGGGGCTCCCTGCCAGGGATTGTCGAAGCTGACGACGATGGCACCTATGTCCTTAAGTTTCGCGGCGCAGGCCAGGGCATTCGGGTGCTGGTTGCTGAGCTGATTGTTGGCGAACTGGCCCGCTATCTGGGTTTTAGAATGCCAGAACTGGTCTTTGCTGAGCTGGATGCCGCATTAGGCAGAGCTGAACCTGACTTTGAAATTCAAGAACTGATTAAAGCCAGTGTAGGCTTAAATCTCGCGATGGACTATCTGCCGGGCTCAATGACATTTGATCCCTTAGTGACCCAGCCCTTAATCGACGATCAGGCTTTAGCCGCCAGATTAGTCTGGTTTGATGCTCTCACAACAAACGTCGACCGCACAGCCCGCAACGCTAATTTACTGGTCTGGCATAAACAGCTCTGGCTGATTGACCATGGCGCAGCGCTGTTTTTTCACCATAGCTGGAAAGACTGGCAAGATCGCGCTAAAAGCCCCTTTAATATGATTAAAGATCATGTGCTACTGCCCTTTGTGACGGTTGAAGATCTTGAGCGCGCAGATGCTGAACTGGCGCCCCAATTAAACGAAGCGGTGATCAGTGAGATTGTAAATCTGATTCCGGATGAATGGCTGGGAGACGTGCCCGAATTAGGTGACGTCACGGCCCATCGTCAGGCTTATATTGAGTATTTTTGCAAACGCCTGGAAGCCCCACGCGCTTTTGCTCAGGAGGCCAGCCGTGCCCGGCTCAAGCTTTGAATACTCAATTATCAGGGTGATGCCGCGTGTGGAGCGCGGTGAGTTTATCAATGTGGGGATTGTGGTCTCTTGCCGGGCTAAACGTTACCTGGGTGCTCGGATTGAGCTGGATCGTGAGCGTTTACGCGCTTTTGCACCAGATATTGACTTTGGTTTAATCGAAGACTATCTCGCGATTATTCCGAAAATCTGCAGCGGTGAAGCGGGACCTTTGGGCCAGTTACCCCAGCAGGAGCGATTTCACTGGTTAGTGGCCCCGCGCAGCACCATGATTCAGCTTTCACCGGTTCACTCTGGCCTGTGTGAACAGCCTGAAGCGGTCTTTGAACATCTCTTAGACCAGTTTGTCCGGCCAGTTCGGACTTAAGGGACTGACACGGTTCAACTAATTATCGGCTAAATAACTCAAGTTACGACCCGCATGCTTCGACAATCGCTACGCGATCCGGCTAACGCCTACAGCATGACAAAGATCTTGTATAGAGTTAAATTTTTGATAAAAATCTTGTCACTCTGTAACACGCAGTGCGGATCCCGCAGGGAATGTCGAAGAGTGAGGCAGGAATCAAGCATTTCTCTCTTTCAAATAAGCCGATACTTAGGTCAGCAAAATAATCAGGAAGCGGGATGCAGCAAACTCTGCATCTCGTTTTCGATGCCCTGGCGCAGCGTCATCAGCTTAATCGCTGACTGTTCAAGCGCTTTGTCAGCCTCTGTCACGGGCTGCCAGGGTTTAACCGCAACCGGCTGACCCTCAGTATCTACAGCCACAAAAATAATAATGCACTGAGTGGTCATCTGATACTCACCCACACGTGGGTCGCTGGCGCAGACATCAACAGCAATATGTAAGCTGGTGCGCCCGGTATAGATCACTTTAGCGCAAACTTCGACCATATTGCCGATTAAAATCGGCTTATGAAAACGAATTCCGCCGACATAGACCGTTACGCAATACTGACCACTCCAGCCCGCTGCACAGGCATAACCCGCCTGGTCGATCCATTTCA
>CAJYHH010001063.1 GCA_913773825.1 Candidatus Sericytochromatia bacterium
GGCCATGACCGCAAAGAAGGCACCCAGACCGTCAGCGTTGCAGTACCGCTTGAAATGCTCCAGAGCGCCCTGGATAAAGTCAAACTGGGTAAAGCAGGCCATTTGATGGAACATTTTGATAAAGGTGCTCAGCAGGCGCTGGTTGATGGCTTAAAGCAGTTTGGCTTTGATACTTCACTGTTTGCCAATTTGCATCATGGTCAAGCCATGGACAAAATTGAAGATGTCATCAGAACCGCTAAATTAAAGGGTGAAAGTGAAGTGATGATTGGCTTTGAGCGTCACTTTGGGCCCAATCCAAAAACTGGCGCAATGGAAGCCCATGACTATTTTGAAGTGGGCTTAGAAGGCTCTTATAAAGCTGAGGTCACGGCCAGCAGTGGCTCTGCTTATGCGCGCGTTAAAGGTGAAGCGTCTTATGAACTGGCGGCTAAGATACCCGCACCCCACTTCCCGGTCTGGATGTCAGGCTCACTGTTAGGTATGCCAGCCACGGATGAGCATACAACCAGTACAAGCGGCGGTCAGCACTAATGCAAGTGCTCAGTACCTTTAGCCATCTTGATCCCGATACGCTGTTTACGGACTTAAACCCCGATACCCTGCGCTTGAAGTTTACTGAAGTTACAGGCCAGTACAATGGCACTGCTCTAGAAATGCCGCGGGTGAATATTTTGTTTGTGTTTCACACCGACACACAGGGCCTCAAACAAGGTCTAGAGCTCATTTTAGCCGCCAGCTTTGACACATCAGCAGCAGCAGCTTTAAAAGTTCATTTTCCTGAACTAGAAGCTTATAATCAGGGGCATCATAGCTATTGTTTTCGCATGAAAACAGATGCTTTAGCGCGTTATAGCCCTGACTGGGCAGATAGCGTCGCGCTGCCCGTCTGGTTAGGTGTCGGGGACGGGGCTTTGCTCAATCTGGTTAACTACGAGCTGATTGGCTATTACGAGTTTGCATGAGCAGTGACTTTAAGCCCAGCCCGGATCAAATTGATGAGGCGCTGGCCCTTCGAGCACAATTAGATCTGATCTTGGCGGCTTTGGGTAAAGATCGCAGCAATGCTTCAAGTATTGCTGAAATCAACTACCTTAAAGCCAGCCTGGGCAGACGCATTGTGGCGCATCAAAAAATGCCAACAGCAGCCAAAATTCCTGGCATCAGTCGTCAGCACAGTCTTCTGGCTAAAGCAGGCCAAACACCTGTCTCAACGCCCTCTAGCCCAGCCGCCCCAGTTACCCCCTTCACAAAGATATCTGATTCAAATCAGCCAGAATCCGACATTAAATCAGAGCTTTCAGAAGTTGAGCAGGGTCTAAAATTCAAGCAGCAACTGGGCAAAGCGGGTCAGGCTGATCATGTCAGCAAAGGCGAAGAAGTTCTGCTGCTTCAGATCTTATTGGGACATTTAGGTTTGCCTGTGAATCCCAGTGGCGTTTTTGATCTCGGCACCATTCAAGCGGTTCGCAACTTTCAGATCAAAGCCAAACTGCCTGTCACCAGCTTAATTGAGGCCAAAAGTCGCGAAGCCTTAAATACACATCTCGAAGCCTGGAAAACCCAGCTCAGCAGCTTATTAGGCAAAGCGCCTGAGAGCATCACGCTTGAAGATCTTCAAAATACCCGTAAGCGCAGAACGGGCTCGTTACCGACTCTGCCTGAACCCAAAACAGCGCGCGTAAGCGAACGCGTCTTTGGCCCCAATCCACCCTCCATTAACGATGCCCCTGAAGTGGAGCGGATCCATCGTGTCTTAAAATATTTGGGTTTGCCATCCGGCAAAGGCACTCGTTATGATGCCCAGACTTATGCCAGTGTTCGTAAATTTCAAGCCAACTCACGCTTAAAAGTAACGGGGCTTGTTGACAGTTTGACACTCCAGGCGCTTGAAACTTTAGATCAGCGTCAGCAGGCTGCAGGCCACCTCAGCGATGAGTTACTCAGTCAATTGCGTCAATATGCCGGTGCTCGTGCTTATCCTGACGCTGAGCTTAAATGGCAAATTGTCAGCTTACTGCTGCAGAACCTGATTACAGAGCTCGAAAGCCCCTTAGCAGCCGGTCAACGTCAGCTTGAAACGCTACCAGAGCTTCAATCAGTTGAACAACCGCTGCTCAACCATGATCTAGGCCCCTTGGGCCAAGTCGGAATGATCAGCCAGGGACTTGAAGTAGAACGTCTGCAAGAAACGCTGAAAGAGCTGGGTTATGCGATCAAGTCACAGGGTCATTTTGATTTACAGACCCTCGGTGAGGTCAGACGTTATCAGCAGGCTCAAGGTTTGCCCGCAACGGGTATCGTTGATGAAGCAACACGCGCAACCATCAACAAGCTCCTTGAGCAGCGCTATGCCGAAGCACAATTTTACAAAACATTAGTTGAAAGCTGGCGCCAGTTTTTAAACAACGCTGGCTTAAATGTCTCTGAACTGCGTTGGCAAGGGCTGCTAGAGATCTGTAAAAAGCTCATGGCCCTGCTAAAACTTGATCCTGATGATCTTGAGCAGCTTCAGGCTCTGGCCTTACCCCAACGCCTCAGTGAGGATCTCAGCCCCACTCACGCCCCGGCGCTGCAGGTGCTCTTACTGCAGGTCTTGCTCACACGAGCAGGCTTACAGACAGAGCTGACAGGTGTGTTTGATAGTGAAACCACAGCCCATGTGCGCAGTTATCAGACTCAGCACAAGCTGCCGATGACCGGTCGAGTTGATGCCCGCACACGGGAAGGTTTAAATCAGCTGATTGCAATTGGCCTGTTTGACGACTAAACGAGAATTAAACAAGGCTGACAGCCCCAACCAGAAATAGAGTAAGGCCGGAAAATTTTCATTTCCCGGCTTTAGATTTCTCGGCTAGAACTTTAGTTTTGGGGTAAGTTCTTGCTTTAGTTTTTGCCCATCACTTCGGCTAAGGCCTGCCATTCACTGCGCTTGTGCTGGAATTCGATAATGGGCATATCCAGCAGATGTGAAGTGCGGTTATTGCGGCGGAAAACAAAATGCACAGACGAGATATAAGGCTCAACAATATGGGTTTTATCGTTAGGGGTAACAACGAGCAATTGCAGATGGAGCTGACGGCAGAGATCCATCAGATAAGTCGCTTTTTCATCGTCTTGGTTACTAAAAGACTCATCAACCGCGATAAATCTAAAGGACGGTGAGCTTTCATCATTGGCAATACCAAACTGATAAGCAATGGCAGAACCTAGAATCGTATAGGTCAGCTGGGCTTTTTCACCGCCTGAGAGCTCACCCATTGAGCGATAAACTTTCATCGGCTTATTGGTTTCGCGGAAGTACTCTTCAGCGTAATACTCATTCCAGTTACGTACGTCAGTGACTTGCTTTTTCCAGGACTCTTCACGCTCAAGTTTTTCAATCAGCTCACGAATCGCTTCAAAGCTCTGTTTAAGGGTTTCGAGTTCATAGACGCCTTCGGTTTCCGTTGACTGAGGAATCCAGGCGTCGAGTTTTTCTCTAAAGCCCAAGACATTGGGTGAAGTACTGCGAACCGCTTTGAGCTGAATATACGTCATCGGCAGATTACGGAAATTAATCTGATTCAGCGAAGCATTTAACTCGCCAATTGTCTCTAAAATTTCCTGTTCCTGCTGATAAAAACTCTCTCTAAAGTCTGCCATCTTCTGAATCATATGCGTCGTCAAATAGCGCTCAAAGTCGCGGGTATAGCTCGGCAGGTCATCTGTTTCCAGACGGGTACAATAATCGAGATAGTCTTTGACATAAGTGATATCTTCAGCCAGCTGATAAGTATCCGATGACCAGTCCGGAAAGCGCTGCATCAGCTCTTGCTCAGGCCGCTTAAAGGCGATCATGGCGCGCTCAAGTGCCCGGCGGGTTTCCTCGATGCGATGACGGAAGCTATTAAGACGTTTTTCAATGTCTTCTTTAACCGCCCGCGCCAGCAAACTGACGTTTTCAGCTTTAAGCTCAGATAACTGGCTGGCAAAGCGCTGTTCAAACTCAGCATAGAGTACCGGCAGAGCTTCAGGCTTAATATCCATGCCGTCAATCCGGGCATGTTTAAGCAGAGTCTGGGCTTCTTCCAGCTGCAGACGATAGTCTTCAATGCCTGTCAGAATCTCTTGCTCACGGCGAATATAGCTAATCCGCTCCTGTTCAAGCTCCTGAATTTTGACCGCCTGGGCATTGATCTGCTCACGCAGCCCATGTAAGTCGCCGCTCGCGTTTTCAAGATTGAGCTGCTGCTGTAAAAGCTCTTCACGGCGGTCAGCCTGGCTTTCCCAGTCAAGTGCAGCAAAATCAGTCAGTTCTTCAAACTTGGCAATATTGCGCAGATTCCAGTCGAGCTTTTCTTGCTCACGCTGGAGCTGATCTTGTTCAGCCAGGCATTTTTCAACTTTGTTCTGCAGGCTGTGAATATCTCCCACAATTGAGTCTACTTTACCCGTATTGGTCCAGCCCAGAACATACTGACTACGGCCATAACCACTGTCACGGTCGTCTTTTTCATGACGAGAAGCCGCTTTAATCAGACCTTCACGCGTAATCGCCTTACGGTAAGTTTCAAACTCACCCAGGTTATCCGCACACAAGAAGTCATAAGTGGTCAGAACCTGCTCTTTGACCCATTCGCTATAAGGCGATTCTGGGTGAAAGCTCAGTTTCTGGACCAAAGCTTTAGGCGGAGCAAAAACTTTGCTTTCAGAACGATAATATTCTGGCACTTTATGATAGACCAGACGGCCACGTAAATTTGTGTTGTTTACAAAGCTATTGACCTGCGAATAATAGCGTTCAGGCACAATCAGGCGCATGGCAAAGCCGCGCAGCAGCTTTTCAATTACGGCTTCCCAGTCATGTGCCGTATC
Organism: Candidatus Sericytochromatia bacterium; assembly: GCA_913773825.1. Lineage (GTDB taxonomy): Bacteria > Cyanobacteriota > Sericytochromatia > UBA7694 > UBA7694 > CAJYHH01. Next base: position 4,858 of record CAJYHH010001063.1, read on the forward strand.
TTTAACCTGAATCAGCTCTGCCACAAAGGGTAGTGTCGCTGAAGACACACCTAAGTGTTCAGCAATTTCTTCACGGATTTCAGCAATACGGCCGGTGATATTGTTTTTCTGAGTATTAAGCTGCTGGATTTCATGTTGTCGCAGTTTGACGTTTTGCAGATGCTCTTCCATTTCGCGCTGAATCTGAAAGCTGTCTTGGGCTAAACGTCGGC
>CAJYHH010001064.1 GCA_913773825.1 Candidatus Sericytochromatia bacterium
ACTGGAGTTCAGACGTGTGCTCTTCCGATCTCTGGAGTTTGATACGGAGTGTCGGCCTGAGTCCTGATGGCTAAGTCTGCAGGCCGAGAAAAGCTTGAGGCTCTTGCTGCCATCACGGTAAGTGTGCTGCTTGGTTTTTTGCTTGCTCTGGCGGGTGGTCAGGGTGGGCTGAGTCTGGGGCCAATCAGTGTCTTTGCCTGGGGAGTTTTGCTGGCCTTTGGGCTGCAGTGGCTGGTATTTATCCCGTCTTATATCTGGCGCACTGAACGCTTTTATGACCTGACGGGCAGTTTGACCTATCTTTCTCTGATTGCGCTGAGCTTAAGTCTGAGCTATCAGCAGATGGGTAAGTTTCAGCCTGTGGCGCTGTTATTGGCAGGCCTTGTCAGTATCTGGGCATTGCGGCTGGGCAGTTTTTTGTTCAAGCGGATTTTAAACACTGGGCATGACAGTCGTTTTGAGAGTCTTAAACAGTCATTTTGGTCATTTTTAATGGCTTGGACCCTTCAGGGTTTATGGGTTTGTTTTACGCTCTCTGCGGCTTTGGCCGTGCTCAGCAAAGGAGCTTTACAAGCACCGGGGCTTTTGACGTTGTTAGGCAGTCTGCTCTGGGTGCTCGGGTTTGGGATTGAAGCGGTTGCTGATGCGCAAAAAGAGCGTTTTCGGCGCCAAGCTTCAAGCTCTGACACCAGGCGTTTTATTCAGACTGGTTTATGGGCCTGGTCGCGCCACCCTAATTATTTGGGTGAAATCCTGCTCTGGACAGGGATTGCTGTAATAGCCCTGCCCCATTTACAAGGGCTTCAGTTTTTTACTTTGCTGTCGCCTGTCTTTGTCACAGTGCTGCTGACACGCATTAGCGGGATTCCGATGCTGGAAACCAAAGCAGATGAGCGCTGGGGTGGACAAGCTGACTATGAAGCGTATAAAGCCTGCACGCCGATTCTGATTCCGAAAAAGCCTAAGTCCTCTTAAAGCTTTTTTTGATGTTAACCGGTAATTCCCTGTACGAACTGGAGCGCATAAGCCACACCCAATCCCAGCCAGGTGCCAACCGCATAGCCTAAAACCGCCAAGGTCAGACCAGGGCCAATCAGGGCGCGATTTTTAATCGACTCAGCAAAAGGTGCAATAAAGGGTGGTCCATAAATCGTTGCAGTAGAGGTCATCAGGGTTGTATCAACATCATGGCCTAAAAGCTTGGCTAGCAAAAGATGCAGACTAATTGAGCAGAGCATGATGCAGGTGGTAAAAATCAGAATCGGTCCGGTCTGGCCCAATAATTGACCGACTAAAACCTGACAGCCAACGGCGGTACAAAAAACCTGAATCAGATATTCACCGGCTGTGTCGGTACCCTGCAGTTTATTGAGTGGCGTGGCTGAACAGAGCAGACCGCCAAAGGTCAGCAAACACATAATCAGCGGAATCGACATGCTGCCTGTAAACAGCAACGAAGCCCCAATACTGATCGCGGCCACAACCGCTGCTGCCAAGGTGCCTAAGACCACGTCTTTCCAGCGAAAAGTATGGTGTAGGGTGACTTCTGCTTCTGATTCGGTTTCACCTTCGTAGGGCTTTAAAAACTTGCTGGCCAAAGGCTTCATCAGCGACAGCAAAAACAATAAAAAGACCCCGCCGGTAATCACATCACTGGCCTGTACCAGCAAAAAACTATTGTTATCAACAGACAGCGATTTACCCACGCTGATTAAATTGGGCGTCGAACCCGTATAGACACCGGTTAACATACCTGCCAGCTTCCAGCTTTCAGGGACAGTGTCTTTAAAGAGCCAGCCCATTGTAAAAGCCACAATGCAGACACTCAGGCAGGCCAGCGCAAAAGACTGAAGCCCTTTACCCGTCTGGCGGATTTCTACCCAGAGATTGCGGCCCATCAGCAAGAGCGGAATGGCCAGTGGAATCATCGCTTCGGATACAGGCTGGGCAATCGCTTTTAAACCCGGTAAAGCCGTCAGGGCCAGCAGAATCCCACCAGCGTAACAAAGGACAACAGGTCCCAAAAAATCCAGGGCTTTGCTGCGCGCACAGCCCCAACGGGCCAAGGCTGGCAAACCTAAAATGAAAACGACATAAAAAACACTCAGGGCGACTTGCATATTCAGATCAGGATAGAGCCCATAGCACTAGAAATCAAGAGTTGTAAGCTTTGAAGCTAGTGATTCCACATCTCATCAAGCTTTTGATGGTGGGCAGCCTGAGCTTGCTTAACCTGATCGACACGCTGTTGATGAAAGCGCATCAGGTTTGACCAATATTTAATCGCCAGGATTTTAAGCTTGTCAGCATTGGGTAATTGATCGCTGGAATGAAGTTCGGTCTGGGCAAAGCCTGTGCCGTTGCGGCCCGGGCGAGCGGGGTAGCCGTAAGTGACTAAAACAGCGTCGATATTGGTTGATAGCTGCTGAATCACTTTCCAGACTTTGGGGTTTTGGTGAAGGGTTTCACGCACTTTGCGGACATTGTCGAGCATCCAGAGTTCTTCGTCAGCCAGATGACCGATGATTTTAGCGGTCTGGGCTTCAGCGGCTAAGCGCACATCACGCTGTAGGGCTTTTACCTGACGGCGATCAAAATGGGTAGAGATTTCTGGATGAGATTTATAGACCTGTTCAGCAGCTAGAGCTGCAAATCCCGGCAGGCCACTTTCGAGTTCATCGAGAATCTGGCTGATTCCGTCAAAGAGGGATATTTCCTGCTCATTCAGTATCATCGGCCTGCCTCCTGACTCTATAGAACTATTTAGACTTATAACTAGGCATTGTACCTCACTTGCGCGGCTAGACTCGCAGGCTTTGGCGTTCTTCGCTTGTTACTCAAGATAAATCTGCTCTTAAGTGTTTGCTTAAACACAGCCAGACTATAAATTTTGCATATTGATTACTATAAAATCTTCTAAGAATTGCTGATGATTGCTTGTTCTAAGCCACATTACAAGCCTAGAATAAACTCCACGTTTTCTTTTGTTTTAGAGATTACCTCTGAGTCTGCACATAAGTCTGCACAAACGCTGGAGATTTTATAAATGGCCCATTCACTTTTTTCTGCTGGAATCTTAAGTGCGGTTGCGCTGAGCCTGACGCTGATGACGGCTTCTTCTCTCCCTGCCTTTGCTGCTCAGCTGCTTGAGACCCAGACGCCAGTTCAAAGCTGGAATGCAAAAACGCCTCAGGATTTACGCTTTGGCCAAATCACAATCAGCAACCCTGATAAACAAGCTCCGGCTTTGTCGGTAAATCGCTTGATGTCAAAGGTGCCCAGTGCTCCAGCTAGTCCTAGTATTGGGGTCATTAAGCCTGACTGGCGCCAGGGCATTTTTCCCTTAGGTTCTCTATCAGTGGGTTTACCTGCTCGCCATCGTCAGGACTATGGCGCTTATATGAAAGAACCTGCTTATGCTGAAGCGGGTGTCCGCACGGCCCCTGGTGGGCCTGCGATGTTTTCAATTGGCGCGGTTCCCCATTTACAAGGCTATTGCGGGCTTTGGATGCGAATTTATGACAGTGACATCAGTACGGCTGTTGATGCCAGCGAAGCCCAGGAAATTGCCTTTTGGATCAAAGGCACAGCGGGGCTTTTAGTCGATGTTAAACTCGCTGACGCAACATGGCAGGACAAACAAGATTCACTGCTGATCGGCTCGCTTAATCGTTATGTGCCCGGTGGAAAATTAAGTGGCGATTGGCAATTAGTAAAAGTGCCGATTCCTCAACATCACCATCATCTCAAACCCGCTAATCTGACCCAGCTGGTTTTAGATATCAAAGGCAATCAGCGTGCAGAGCTGATGGTGCATTCCCTTGCGCTTTTAAAAGCGGGTGCCAAATTACCCGAACGTCTGCCTGAACAAGCCAATTTAGAGCCCGGCCGGGCTGTCTGGGTCTGGCAGACTCAGCAATTATTAGACCCAACTTTACGTACCGAGATGTTGGCCTCACTGGCGCGCGAAAAGATTCAGCATGTGTTTGTTCAGCTGGCTGGCCAGGCTGGTTCCCAAGCGGGAGAGCTTAAGCTCAATCCAGCTGCCTGGCAACCAGCGATTCAGGCTGCCCGGGCTCAGGGTATTCAGGTTCACGCCCTTGACGGCGATCCGCGTTATGCCCTGCCTGAATGGCATGCTGGTGTGTTAGCCACCGTGCGTGGTGTTTTGGCTTATAACGCAGCGGTACCCGAAAACTCTCGTTTTGCAGGGATTCAGTACGACATCGAGCCCTATTTGCTTTCAGGCTATTTTGGGACTCGCCAGCAAGAGCTCATGCAGGGCATGGTCAGGCTAGTTGACGGCTTATCTAAGCTGCGTCGACCCGATTTTAAAGTGGGTCTGGCAGCGCCGTTTTGGTTTGACAGCCCGGATGAATTTACCGGTGCATGGCCCTGGCTGGAATTTAAAGGCGAAAACCGTTTGCTTAGTGAGCATTTAATTGAGCGTGTAGATTATCTGGCTTTAATGAACTACCGTACGCGGGTTCAGGGCAACAGTGGCCTACTCGCCAATATTCGACAAGAGCTTGCTGTAGCAAACCGACTGGGCAAAGGTTTGTGGATTGGCCTTGAAACCACACCCTTACCCTACGAAACCAGCTTTACGTTTACGGGTGAACCCACGCTTGGCTGGCCTCAACCTTCTGACCGGGCTCAGATCGCCATTGCCCGAGGTAAAGAAGACACCTGGAGAATCTGGTGGATCCCCGGTGGGCAGACGCCTCCACCTGCGCCGCAGGACCCTGTCTGGCATTGGCCTTTACGCCAATACGCTGACGTCAATCCCGACAATCTCAGCTTTGCAACGCTGGGTTGGCCCAAGCTGCGCTCCACGGTCGAAGAACTCGAATACGCCCTGCAAGGCGCACCTGCTTTTCAGGGTGTTGTGCTCCACGACCAACAGGGGGTCCAGAAGCTGCTTGCGAGCAAACATACAGCTGAAGGGGGATAAGGGTTGTTGAGTTATGAAGGTTGTGAGCTGTGAAGGCTGGAGCCTATTGCTGCATCTCTTAAATCCACCCCTCAAAGCCCATACCTATAACGCCCGTAGGGCAAAACCTATTTTTAAGTATCGGTTAATATTAGCTAAAGATAGACAAGTTAACGCTATTTTCTTTAGATAAACTTTTTATCAAGCACAGGGAGTTCAGCAATGACCACCATTCAAGCCCCTCTTCCCGCAATCCAGACCAAACCGGCCGCTGAAGCTTCTAAGCCTGCTCAGACTGAACCTAAAACACAAGCTCCTGTTCTTCTCAAAGACATTAAAAAAGATGACGTTTCGCTGAGTAAACAGGCTCGCGGCGTCAGCCCGATTATCACCATCCCTGGTGCCGCGATTGCCGGTGGCGTCATTGGTGGCGCAACCGGTGCGATTGGCTTAGGCATCATTGATATTGCGACTAAAACCGGCAGCTTTGCTGAAGCTGTTAAGCTTGGCGGCGGAATGGGTTCAGTTGCCGGTGTTGTCTCTGGCGGTATTGTCGCCAACATGGCTAAAACCAAATTACAGGCCACCCTGTATGGTGCTCTGGCTGGTGCCGGAACCGGCGCGATGTCCGGCGCGGTGGGCTTTAAAAATGCACCTGCCGCTTTGATTGGTGGCGCAGTTGGTGCCGTTAGCGGTGCTGTGAGCGGATTTACTACCTCTTATCTGCTCGGCAAATAGGCCTACAAGGCTTTTAGACAAGTTTTTAATTAGCTCTCATTTTTCTCTCTACATCCCGCTTCGGCGGGAATTGTTGTTTTTTGGGCTGTGGGCTGTGAAGGCTTTGAAGAAGATAGATTATTGCTGGAGAGACGAACGGCCGTGCGTCTGTACGGGATTTTAGCTGATGCCTCAAGCTCTGCTGCTATTCCCGTAATGTAATCTCGTCATAGCCTTGATTAAGAAATTCAATCAGGCAAAAGCCGTGGCCAAACGGATCGCTTAAGCTAGCGATTTTGCCCCAGGTTTGGGTGTCAGGGCCTGTTTCGAGTTTGGCGCCAGCTGCAAGAGCCTGTTGGAGGGCTGAGTCTAGATTTTCTACGACAAAATCCAGATGAACAGGTGTCCAATGGCGCTGATAGCGGCGCGTAAGTGTAGGGTGAAGCGGGTTGGCCTGAGTGGCTTCGGGCTTTTTGAGCAGATAGAGTTTTAAACCTGTCTGGGTTGTACTCGTCAGCTCAAGAATATTTCCTTCAAGCCAACGGCCTGGGACTAAGCCCAGGCCGTGGGTATAAAAGCGTTCAGCTGCTTCAAGATCCGGTACATCCAGATTAATCAGCAGCTGAACTTCTGTCATATTGCTTGTTTGAGAGCGCTTCAGGCTTCTTCAGTCAGGACTTCGTGAATATCACGGGCCAGATTAGGCAGCCATTTCTGGGGGCCAGATAAAGCCATTAATTCACGATCCTGGCCGAGGCGCTCTAATAGTGGTAGATCTGATTCAGTAATGCCTGCTTCTAAAGCATCTGCAACCGGGTCTTTGGCTTCAAAAGACTGAAGCAGAATGCCCTGCAGGATTTTATAGCGAGCTAAATCTGAATTTTCCATTAGCCTGCTTTAACCAGCCATTTTTCGATTTGGTTTTCAAGTACAGCTAGTGGAACAGCGCCATTGCGGATGACCACATCATGGAAATCGCGAATGTCAAAACGGCCGCCAAGCTGCTGTTCAGAACGCTGGCGCAGTTCTTTGATTTTCAGCTCGCCGATTTTATATGAAAGCGCCTGACCAGGCATGATGATGTAACGGTCAACTTCAGCGGCAATATCGTGTTCAGAGTTCGACATATGCGCTTTCATAAAATCAATAGCCTGTTGGCGGGTCCAGCGCTTGTGGTGCAGGCCAGTATCAACTACCAGACGGCAGGCGCGCCACATTTCAAAGCTCAGGGCACCGTAATGCTGGTAGGGATCCCTGTACATGTTCATCTGATGGCCCAAAAATTCGGAGTACAGTCCCCAACCTTCGAGATAGCTGGTGATATGCAGACGGCGGCGGAAATAAGGCAGGCCTTCAAGCTCTTGGGCTAAAGCGAGCTGAAGATGATGACCCGGAATGGCCTCATGCAAAGTCAGGGCCGTAACGGCATAAGTGGGGCGCGAAGGCAGATCATAAGTGTTGAGGTAATAATAACCCGGACGGGAGTTGTCTTCAGGCGCGGGCATATAATAAGCCTGGGGAGCTGATTTTGCTTTATAGGCCTCAACTTCTTTAAGCACGCAGGGGGCTTTGGGCATATTGTGGAACAGCGCTGGGGTTTTTTCATAGGCCTCTGCCATCACGCGCTCATATTCAGCCCAGAGCGCATCGCGAGAAGGAAAATGAAATTCCGGGCTGGTGCGCAGATGGTGATTAAATTCCTGAACCGTACCCGTAAAGCCCACTTTGTTTTTTAAGAGGGTTTTTTCAGCTTCAATCCGGGCGACTTCTTTTAATCCAATTTCATGAATCTCATCAGCTTCCAGGCCGGGTGCTGTAAAAATTTTGATGCAGTAGCGATAGAAGTCCTCACCGTCAGGTAGCGCCCACAGGCCGTCGGTTTCGCGGCAGGCCGGCAGATACTCGCTGCTGATAAATTCTTTTAGGCTCTGATAATGAGGCTTAACGTCATGATCAATCACCTGGGCCAATTCCGTTGCCAGCTGGCTCCGGTCGGCTTCATTTAACTCAACGTTCTGAGTCAGCGGAATATAAAACACGCTGTCTTCAGCAGAGCCTTCAAGCAGATTGTCGATTTGGGGTAAAACCTGCTCGATGACGTGACGGGGCTGGACGCGGCCACTTTTGATGCCGTCACGCATATTTTCAATGACATCATGAATCTGCTTGCTAAAGCCGCGCAGACGGCTAAAATAAGCCGGAAACTGCTCAGCGGTTTTAAGCGGCTGAATGTCGATCAGCTGGGGTAAGTCGAGCTGAAAGCCCGTCATCTGGTTAATCGGCATCTGATGCGTCATAAAGCGAGCTGCTTCAATGCTTTCGTCTAAAAGCAGCTGGAACATATCGTAGTTGAGCTGGTCATCTTCGCTCAGGCTGGTGCGGTCAATGCCGTCGAGTTCACGGCGGAATGCCTGATATTGCTCAGTGCGGGCTGCTTCAGCAGCAGCAGATAAATCAGTCAGCTGATCGTTATAGCGCTGATCCCCTTCATAAGTGGCGTGTTCAGGATGGCTCTGCATCCGAAACTGGTGGTGGCGCTCAAAGAGCTCATGAAGCTGCGACATAGATATTCTCCTGCAAATCGTTTGCAGGCAGCATGACGAACCTGAAGGACCTTGTCAAGGTGAAGACTTAAGCTTTGTGACGTTATGTATGATTAGTGTTTCGTTTAATAAATGGTTAATTTCCGTCAGTTAGATGACGGGAAGCCCGATAGAATCTTTAGCCAAAGCGTGTAGAGAGAGCATTTAATGAAAAGCATCAAGACAACCACGGGTTTTTTCACCAGTCAGCTGCTTCGTAAAGTCAGTCTAAGCCTGATGGCGGCCATGACGCTGGTCGGCTGTTCAAATGCTCCCGCGATGATGCTCCAGCGCGCTCCTTTACAAGCTCAACAAGCCCAACAAGCTCAATCTCAGATGCAGGCAATGGCCCAGGTTAACGCCAATCAAGTGGCGCTGCAGGGCCCGATTCAGATTGCTTTTGTTAAAGCTTATGGCCGCACCGCGGTTGAAAACGAAGCGATTTCCCGCAAAGATCCCAATAGCCCTGGCCTGTTGCTGATTCGTATGATTGATGGCGCGACCCGCACCCTCGACGGTTCTTTTTATGATATCGACAACGCAGATGTGGTCAATGCTCTGCTGCGCGCCAAACAGCGCGGTATTAAAGTCCGTTTAGTCACTGATACTGACAATATGACGGCTAAAAACTCTGGCCCGACAGGCCCTGCCCGCCCGGCGATTGTGGCTCTGCAAAAAGCGGGAATTCCGATTGTTGACGACAAGCGATCCGGCATCATGCATAATAAATTTCTGGTTGTCGATAACAAAGCCGTCTGGACGGGCTCTACCAATCTGACAGACAGCAGCCTCTATCAGCATAATAATAACGCTTTGACTCTGAGCTCTCCTCAGTTGGCTGCCAGCTACACCGCTGAATTTGAGCGTTTGTTTACCCAAAAAATCTTTGGCCCTAATCCTGCTCGTCAGGTGCCTTACCCTAGCGTTAAAATTGGCAATACCCAGGTAGATGTCTTTTTCTCACCCCGTGGTGGCGGTCAGCAGGCTGTTTTAGCTACTTTGCGCAGCGCTAAAAAACGTGTGCTGTTTATGACTTTTTCGCTGACTGATGACAGCATTGGTGAAATTGTTAAACAAAAGCTGGCAGCGGGTCTGCAGGTTGAAGGTGTGTTTGACAGTTGGTTAGGTGCCAGCAAATATTCACTCTATAGTCCTCTGCGCGAAAGCGGTATGAATGTTCGCAAAGACGGCAATAGCGCGCTGCTGCATCATAAAGTCATTATCGTGGATGACACGGTAATCACGGGCTCTTATAACTATTCAAATAATGCTGAAAACAGCAATAACGAAAACTTTCTGATTCTGCGCAACTCTCCTGCCATTGCCAAAGCTTATGTCGATGAGTTTGAGCGGATTCAGGGCGTCTCCCGTCCTGGTACTCCCCGGCCTGACTGGGAATAAATTTAAGATCTTTCTAAGCTAGATTTAAAGTGAGTTGGCTTGTTTGTTTTTTAAGTCGTAGTATGATGTTGAAGGTTTAAACTGTATAAGTTTCTTTTGAGTTTCTGGGCCTAAGTGTCCAGTGAGTGTTTGTTTTTAGAGTATTTGAATTTTTTGATGTAAACGAATCGTGTTTTGCGTGTTTTAACTGCCTTTAGTAAGTATTCGTTAGTGAGCAATTTGTTATTTAAGTTATTTTTGCTTCAACAAAAAAGAAGGTATGGCCGTGCGTGTGGCCATCAAGGGCCTCGAGTGTATGTCAGATCATGTCGCGAGTGTTTCTCAACGGCTGCCTGATCTCAGTCAGCTGACCCCTTTTCTCGACGGGTTATTTCATCATGCGCCTGTCGGTTTTGCGGTTTATTCCTGTCAGGGACAGTGCCTGATGGTGAACGAGACTTTTATTGATTTATTTGGCCTGGCGCCGCCGCCTGAATACAATCTATTTCAGGATGATCTGGCTGAACGCCTGGGTGTACTTGAAATGTTGCGTCAGTCTTTAGCGGGTGAAACCGTGACCACACCTGTATTTTGGTATGACCCGCGTGAGCTGAAAATGGCCAAGGTTCTCCATGCCAAAAGAGTTGCGATCTCGCTGACAAGTTTTCCGATTAAGGGGACTGAGGGCCAGATTGAATATGTGGTGGTCACTTATCGCGATCAGACTGATGAAGTACTCGCCCGTGAGCAGGCTGAAGCAGAGCGGGATCGCTTTAAATCTCTCTTTGCCGGTATTCTTGACGGAATTGTGATTCTGGATGAAGAAGGACGCTTTGTAGAAGCCAATCCAGCGGCTTGCAGGCTATTTGGACGGGATTTAGACAGTATTCCCGGCATGAGTTATCTTGAGGTCTGTGCTGACCCTGAAACCGTGCCAACACGCTGGCAGGCATTTTTAGAATCAGGTCAATTAAGTGGTCAGACACGTATTCGGCGTTTAGGTGGTGAAGTGCGGCTGGTTGAATACGAACTGCTGAGTTCGTATGAGCCTGGGCTCTACCTGTCGGTGATGCGGGATGTGACTGAAAAAGTTCAGCTGCGTCAGGAACGCGAAAAACTCGCTGCTCAGCTGCGTCAGGCCCAAAAAATTGAAGCGATTGGCCGGATGGCGGGCAGTGTGGCCCATGATTTTAATAATCTGCTAACGGTGATTAACGGCTATACCGAGCTTTTATTAGCTCATCACGATGTTGCTGCTCAACAGGGTGAACCGGATCAAGAAGCCTTTGAAGCCTTAGAGCAAATTTATCAGGCGGGTCAACAAGCCGCTTCGTTAACTTCTCAGCTTTTGGCTTTTGGCCGTAAGTCGCTGCTGCAGCCGGTTGAAACCCAACTTAATCCAATTTTGCTTAAGCTCGAAAAAATGCTGCAGCGCCTGCTGCGCGAAGACATTGAGCTTGAGATCCGTCTGGCAGATGATTTAGAGCGGGTTTTAATTGATCCTTCCCAGTTTGAGCAGGTGGTCATGAATCTGGTTTTAAATGCCCGTGATGCGATGCCCACAGGTGGTTTACTGCTGATTCAGACGGCTAACGTTGAGCTGGACGATTTATATGACCAGACTCATGCTGATGTTAAAGCTGGCCCTTATGTGATGCTGGCTGTTTCAGACAATGGGGCGGGTATGGACGAAGCAACCCGTCAGCAGATTTTTGAACCCTTTTTTACTACAAAAGATTCTCAGGGCACGGGTTTAGGCCTGTCAACCGTACACGGGATTGTGCGACAGAGCGGTGGGCATATTTTTGTCTACAGTGAACTTGAGCACGGCACGACTTTTAAAGTTTATTTTCCCTGTGTCACTGAGCAAAAGACTCCTGAACATGTTCCCTGTGCTGAACTCAGTCTGCCGGGCGGCCGCGAGACGGTCTTGTTAGTCGAAGACGTGGCCGGCGTCAGGGGCTTTGCCAAAATCGTGCTGGAAAGCTGTGGCTATCGCGTTTTAGAAGCCGCTAGTGGTCCAGAAGCGCTTGAGCTTTACGGCGCGGAAGCCGAAAAAATTGATTTGTTAATCAGCGACGTGATCATGCCCAAACTCAGTGGCCCTCAGCTTGCAACCGCGATGCAGGCTTTTAATCCTAAATTACGGGTACTGTATATCTCGGGTTATACCGATGACGCTGTTCTGCGCTACGGGATCTTACACACCGGGATTCCGTTTTTAGCCAAGCCTTTTACGCCCAGTAAGCTGACGCATAAAGTGCGCAGTATTCTCGATGGACTGAGCTAATCTAGGTTCTGACTAATCAACATCCAGGCTGACGCGCAGGCGCTCACCCAAACGGGTGTAGCGTCGGCGCAGCCGATCATTGCGCACGGCCTGTTCAACTGCTGAAGGCTCACCCAGTAACACGAGTAACTTCTGGGCGCGGGTCATGCCTGTATAGAGCAAGTTGCGCTGCAGCATAATATGATGCTGGCGGGTTAAAACCATAATCACCACCGGGAATTCAGCCCCTTGGGACTTATGAATGGTTAAAGCATAAGCCAGGTCAATTTCTTTAAGATGTTCATCTGCAATTGTGACGGTTTTATCGCTAAAGCTGACTTCCAGCAGACGCTCAGCCGGGTCTGCAACGATCACACGACCTAAATCGCCGTTAAAGACTTCATGTTCGTAGTTGTTTTTGAGCTGAATCACCCGATCCCCAGGGCGAAACACTCTGGCGCCTACGCTTAAACCTGGCTGCTCGGTTGGGGGATTTAAAACTTCCTGTAAAGCGCTATTTAGGGCCTGGGTGCCAATTGGGCCGCGCTTCATCGGGCAAAGTACCTGAATCTCAGCACTGGGGTAGCCCGCTGCAGGCAAACGTTTTGAGACCAGTTCAAGTAAGTGGTGCTGAAGCTCATCCGGGTTGCGAGTCGCAATAAAAAAGGCGTCTTCATCGCGGTTTTTACCAGAGGGCGGCAGCAGCACGGGTGCCCGGCCCTGATTGACCTGGTGGGCATTGCTGACAATTCGGCTTGATGCCGCCTGGCGATAAATTTCAGTCAGCTGTACCGCAGGAATTACGCCGCTCTTTAACAGCTCGCCCAGAACAGCACCTGGACCTACTGAAGGCAATTGATCTTTA
>CAJYHH010001065.1 GCA_913773825.1 Candidatus Sericytochromatia bacterium
TGCTTGATTTCATTCTGTAGTTTCCGGTTCTGCTGGGCTGTTACGGCACGTTGTTCGGTGACTTTCCCCATTACTTCATTCTGGTGCTTAACGGCTGTGACAAGCTCGTTAACGCTTGTAGCGAGGCCGTCATTCTTGGAGCGCAGGTCGTTAATCTGCTCGTCTTTGCTGTTTGACAGCTTCTCAAGGCGCTGATTGGTTGCCTCAAGCTGTGAACTACGGGCATTGAGCATCCAGAGAGCCAGGCAGATAAGGCCAATGACGATGACAGGTGAAAAAGTTTTGACGAGATTTAATGGGTTCATGAGATGAATACCTCTCGCTCTGCGGCGCGGCGTTTAACGAGGCCAGCTAATTTCTTGCCACCAGCGTTAACCCATTTGCCAAACTCATCTGCTGCGCCAGCGAAGTCACCTGCGTTAAGCTTTTTAAGCAAAGTGGATTTAACGAAGTTGCCGGAACCCAGGTTGAAAACAAATGACGCCAGCGCATCGAACTGGTTTTGTGTCAGTTTCACCTTAACGTTGGTGTTGATGGTCAGCTCTGCCACCAGCAAATCTTCACGCAGATATTTGTCAGCCTGCTCGCCGGTAATCACATCACCCATCTTTACACCATGGGTATGCCCGTAGCCGATAGTGGGTATACCTACGCTGTCGCGATAAGCCTCAAGCTTCAGGCCTTCGAAGCGCTTAATCAGGTCCATGCCCTTATTGCTGGTTTGCATCAGTATCCCCTGTTTTTCTGGCTATCCACCCGCGCAACTTGTCGCTGATGTAGTCATTACCCACATACCCGATGTAAACCGCGAATACCTGTGCGGCAGCGTCAGGGATGTTCCAGTTAAATAAAGCGCCCATTACCTGAAGAGTCGGGCCAGCGAAGAAAGCCAGCGCACTACAGGAAACAGCGTCGAGAACCCGCTTGCTCCACGGGCTTTTTGCATAGGCACTGCGTAATAGTGAAAACATGCCTGCTACCCCGGCATATCCCCATTCTGTTTTGTGGGCATACAGCCACAGCAGCACTGTGGCCCAAAAGCCCGGGTCTTTTT
>CAJYHH010001066.1 GCA_913773825.1 Candidatus Sericytochromatia bacterium
TGTTGAAATGAGGATTTAATTTTAGGCTGGTAGCGGTTTGTAAGAATGCTTTGGGCTTAGATTGCCAAACCAGCGGTCAGGGTTTTAGACTCAGTTGCCCGATCCCCGAAGGTCTCTTAAGGACAGCTGATAATCTTACTGAGCGTCGATAAGCGCTTTTGCAAAGCTATTTGACGCCAGTGATTTTGCCCTATCATACAGAGTATGAAATGGTGCTTTCTCGACTCTGATACCCTCGACTATCATCCAATGACGCTAGAGCGCTCAGCCTTAAGCGGCACACCTTCCATGGTTTGCACACTTACTCGTTTGCTGCGCCAGGCAGGACAAGAAGTCACGCTGGTCACTCATACCCGCCAGCCTGGGCGTTATGCTGGCGTGGAAACTCTATCCTGGAAAGCGCTGCCGGATGATTGGGGCAGCCGCCGCTTTGATCTGGTAATCGGTGTCAATGCCTGGCAGCCGGCTATGAAAGTCACGGCTCAAAAGCGCTATTACTGGAATCATCAAGCTGAAGCCCAGGCTCCGAATGAGCTGGCCACAGCGCTTAAAACTGGTTTTTTATCCGGGATTATCTGTGTCAGCAACTGGCAGCGCGACAAACTGCTCAGAACTTACTCGCTGCCTGCAGATAAGCTTCAGGTAATTCCAAATGCCGTAGCCCCCCTTTTTACCGGTAATCTCCTCAATCCTGATAGCCTGCTAGCTGCCAAAGCGCCTGCACTGGAGCTAATTTACGCAAGTGTGCCGATCAGAGGTCTGGATATTCTGCTGACCATTTTTCCTTCCTTAAAACTTCGCTTTCCTGAGCTGCAATTAAAAGTTTATTCGTCCATGAGCCTGTATCAGCTGTCTGCCGCTGAAGATCTGCCCTTTGAACCGCTGTTTCGAGAATGCCGTCTGATTGGCGGGATTGAGCTGCTTAAACCCGTTGGCAAAGTTGAGCTCATGAGTGCCTTACGCAAAGCACATATTCTGGCTTTTCCAGCCTCTTACCCTGAAACATCCTGCCTGAGTATTGCAGAAGCCTTAGCCTCAGGCTGTCGGGTTGTCAGCTCTGACCGAGGTGCTCTACATGAAACCACGCGTGGCCAGGCCCGACTCGTGCCCTGGACGCGTCTTGATCAATTTTGCTTTGACTATTTTGAAGCCCTGAGCGAAGAACTCAAGCTCTGGAAACAAGAGCCCTACCAACAGGCCTTTAAAATGTTAACCCAGATGCAGAATCAGCCAAGTTGGAAAACCTTGATTCAGGATTGGCTGAGCTTATGACATTTCTGCTTTACGTTATACTCATGTCCACTTACTTATTTGGGATTCAACAGGAGCCGCACATGACCCTGCTCGATCGCCTGCTGGCCAAACAGCCAACTCAAGACATTCTAAAATACTATCCAGCCGTAGACTTTAACTCACAGGCTTTTAAACAGCGCTTGATCACAGCTGAAGCCGCTGTTGTGAACAATTTAGTGGCGTTCCAGTTCAATCAAGTCCTGACTGTTGGGGCAGAACAATACAGCCTGGGCACTTTTACGACTCCAAGTATTGGTGAACTCAAAGCACATCTAGGACGCCAGCCATCTCAACAGATCCCCAAACTGAGTCTTTTGTTGGGAGCCTCAACTGTTACAGATATTCAGTATCTTGAAGCCCACTCTGATG
>CAJYHH010001067.1 GCA_913773825.1 Candidatus Sericytochromatia bacterium
CCACCCCCCATTCCCGTTCCACCCTGGCCGCTGCCAAACAGCTCAGTCATATTGTCCTGCATCAGCTTCCAGTCTTCGGCCTTGATCGTGATATCCATCCGATTGACTTTGTTCTGAGGAAAAACAATCTCGTAATTGGGCGTGGCTGAATCCCCGTGGGTCGGCTCAGTCCAGCCTGCGGTACGGGCGATCGCGGTACTGCCGCTTAAGGGCTTATAGTTTGCGCAGGAGCTCAAAGCGATCACAAGTGCTGCGCCGACAAAATAAAACTTATTGTTCATGGTTTGATTTTCCTTATTTGTTTTAAAAAGCCGATAACGCCAAAGACTCGCCCTATAAGTCAACCTCCTGCTGCCCCAGCACCAGCGTGACTTTTTGATTGCCGTTATGCTGCCGGATCACTTCCAGCAAATCCTGCGGCGAAGCATTTTTTTTAATCACAACCGAGTAGACCACTTCCTGCAGCACACCTGCTCGCACGGTTTCAAGCGAGATTAAGCGATAAACATCAAGGTATGTGTGAAAGATGTCTTCAAAAGCCTGTTCATAGTCCATGCCAATCGGCAGACGAATGCGCAAAATCCGCTCATGAATGTCTTTAGCAAACAGATTGAGCTTAAACAGCATCATCACCAGACAAGACAGAATAAAGACTGCAAACACCGCCATCAGGTAAAAGCGGGTGCCAACCGCCATACCAATTGCCATGCTCATAAACATAAAGCCGATGTCGCGGGTTTCTTTCATGGCGTTTCGGAAGCGCACAATTGAAAGCGCCCCCACCATCGCAAAGGCCCTGGCAATATTGGAGCCAATAATCAGCATAATCAACGCGACAACGGTGCCCATAATAATCAGCGTGTGAACATACGTCTGAGAATAAGACACGCCAGTATGGGTGTAACGGTAGACCAGACCGACGATCATGGTCAGAAAAAAGCTCAACAACAAGACCAGCGCGACGTCAATCAGGCTAAAGACGCCGGAAGTGTCGCCAAAGCCGACCAGGGTGTCGGTAATCGGGTTCATGTGATTCTCCTGTTAATGATTAAATTAGGTGCCATAAAACTGTTCAGGTAAATAGGCTAAGTGACGGGGCAAAGGGGGCAATTCACGAGTTGTTTTAGGAAAGATCTCAGACAGACTCTGGGTCTTGGCCGCAGGCTCATAACTCAGGCGGTCATGGGCGATATCATTGGCATGTGGTGATATCGCCAAATGAGTAACCTGAATATTTTTTGAAAAAGCCAACCCAGCACAGTATTTGCTGACGCGGTTAAGCTCGCAGTTATGGCTAATTAGCAAAGATGACACCCAGTCAGGGACCGTTTCATCCACTTTGACTTCCATAATCACCCAATCCGGCGGCAGAAAATACCGATTCAGCGAATCGTGCTCCAGGCGCAGATCTTTAATCCGGCATTTTAAGTGGGTGTCAAAAGTAATTCTCAGGCCTGGGTTATAAGCTGTGCCCACAAAGGCTTTGCGGTTGTATTCAATGATGCAGCTGGGCACCAGATGTTTGGCCTGCACCAGATAGCGAATTTCAGAAGCCACGGTTTCATCAATGGCGTCTAAACCCGGCAGGTCAATGCTTTCTTCACAGAGCCGATAAGCTTGATCTAAAGGCAAAATTAAACGGCGCTTTTGGACCGTTTTATTAATCCGCTGCTTGATTTCAACCATCGCCGTTTCAGGTGCTTTGTCTATTTGCGGGTAAATCCTGACGCGGATTTTACGCCGAAACTTCACCCCTTCAATTTTGTCCCAGAAAAAATCCAGTTCAGGGCTGTCGTAATACAGACTGCTAATCCGATAGCCATCTGGCCCGCTATGAGCATCAGGCAAAGTCTGTGCGGCTAAATCCTGCATAATCGCCTCAGCCTGCTGAATGCTCAGAATATACTTAAGTTCAAAGCGATTAAAGCGACGAATCATTTAGCAGCCACCTTTCCTGCAAGCCCTTTTTCAACTGTCTTCAGTTCAGCCGTTTTTAGTTCAGCCCTCTTTGGTTCAACTGGTGCATTCACAACAACTCGCAGCGGGCTTTCGCTACTCAGCTCAATCCATTCACCTGCTGCAGCTGCTTTAGGCAAAGTCAAGGCCAGAACCTGGCTGGGCTGAAGTTGAATCTGCCAAATCCAGCGCCAGTTACGGCCATCCCAGGCGCGTAATGTAACGGTCTGGGGCTGATGGGTTTCAAAGCGCAGTTGACTCGGTGAATCACCGGCCCGCAGCAGCATGGCCTGCTGATGCTGCAGCCAGCCATCACGATGGGGGCTGACTAAACGCAGCGAGCCACCTAAAGCAGCCAGTAAGCCAGGGTATTGCTGCATGGCCTGGCCAAATAACTTCAGCGAAGCTGGCTCAAGCGTCTGCTGGCGCCCGGTGCGCAGCTCAAGTTCAAGTTGCTGAACCCGATCGAGTAAATGTTCGTTTAGCGTCCAGCTCATCAAACCGGTTAAGGCCCCATAGCTCAGCAGAATCAGCACAAAGCCAGCACCCGGTTTTTTGATTCGGCTTTTAATCGCCTTGGGTTTTAGACTGTCTCTTGTCAAACTGTCCATTAGCGGGCCGCCCGACGCTGCTGGCTAATCCAGCGGGGCAATTCAGACCAGCTCTTTAAACCAAGCTGCTGACGCAGCGATTCTAGCTGATGGGCCGTCTGATACCCCGTTTCAAAACTGGGCAAACTGGGCAAACGACGGGAGTCTTCATCTAAAATCAGCGGCGTCTGCTGGCCCGCTGCAAATAAAGACTCAGCGTCAATCGTGCTTAAGCCCGTGTAATGAGAGGCTTTCTGGTAAATTTCAAGTCCCGACTGATTGCGGTAGAGCAGACTGCGCAAAAAGCTTAGATGAGAGGCATTTTTGCTCAGGGCCGCAACACCGGTATCGGCAATCAGACTTGAACTGACCTGAACCCTACTTTCTTCACCCGCAGAAATCCCGTTATGGGTAGCAGCCAGCAAAGCACTGTTTGTCATCTCAAGCCGACTGCCCATCAGGTCAATGCCGTCATCACCAGCCTGAACCACCACAATTTTATTTAGGCGGCCTTCGCTAAATTCAATATCCCAGGCATCAGAAAAAGCTTTTTCGAGCCAAATATTTTCGGCTTTTAAATCCGTGACATAAACCGTGTGGACTAAGTCATCAGACCCTGCGTTATCGCCAAAGCGGCAGCCTGTCAGCGTAATATTCTGGCTGTTGTGTAAATTAATCATGCCCGGATACTGAAAGGCCCGCCAAGTGGGGTGAGTACCGCCAAAGGCATAAACATAATTCAGGCGTGAACCCGCTGTCTGCTGGCCCTGTAAAACCAGCCCACCCCAACGACCGCTGCCATCAGAAGTGATGTAAATCGGCGCTTGATCGGTACCAGCAAAATCGACATGACCTCTAAAAATCAGCGAGGCCCCACGGCCCATCACCAAATCGGTTCCAGGCAAAATCTTCACTCGCGTTTCGGAATTAAACACCCGCGTAGTCGGAATCTGAACCCGACCTGGGCCTAAAACCACTGATTCTGGGACTTTTATACTAGCAGCAACACCCGCAACACGCTGCTCAGGTGCATTTAAAAAAGGCTTCAGCAAGGCAATCCGTCTGGCATAAGTTTCAAGTTCAGCCTCAAACGCCAGCTCCAGACGTTCAGGGCTCATGGGGCGCATCATCTGGCTATACAGGCCGTTAAGCGCTGGCAGCTGCTTATTGGCTTTCCAGTTGGGATCAAGACTCAGCTCTGGCAGCAATTTATGCATCAGCAGCTCACCCTGGCGACGTATCTTTTCAGGTGAAGCTTGCTGAGCCAGCAATTGATTTATTAAATCTGAGCGCAGCTGCAGATATTCAGGCAGCTCAGCTAATTTGACAAATAAAGGGTCACGATTGGGAATAATTTGTTCGCTGCGAAAGCCTTCAAACTTAAACACAATCGGTCGCCACTGCCCCCGATAGGGGTCAAACGTCAGGTTATAACTGCGCTGTTTATCATCATGGCCAAACAGCAGCTGAAGGGCGTCTAAGGCAGCAAAGTCTTTTAAGGCCAGCTCTTCTTTTGCAAACTCAGCAAATCCAGTTTTGTCGACCTGCAGCATGGTAATCAGACGCTGTAAATCAGAGCGATCGTTGCCAGATACTGCAGCAGCGTCTTTATTTTGGTAAGCGCTGATTTTTTCCCAGCGGCCGCTGCTGCGCCAGTCTGCGCTGAGTTTATCTAAGCTATAAATATTCGCAGGTATCTGGCGGGCCCGGCGCAGGATCATTTCATCTACAGGTGTGCTCAGAGTATAAACGCCCAGCAACATGCCGTTAATACTGACCTTGGCAAAATCAGCTTCAGGGGTTAGCAGACCCAGTTGATGAGCCAAATCACTTATCAACTTTTGGTCAAAGATGACCGGATCATTGCTATTGTTGAGATTAAACTCACGCAGACCGTTAATCAGCTTGCCCTTATCGAGTTTGACGCGCAGGGATTTTTTGGCTTCGAGCAGATGCCAGTGTTTATTGCCACGCAGGCGCAGCTCGGTCTGTTTATAACGTTTGCCCTGATAATCCAGCTTGCCCTCAACAAAAGGCTGGCGACGGGTGTTGAGCATTTCAATCAGACGTTCGTTTTTAATTTCAAAGGCAAATTCAGGTAAGGCCGCATCAGATGCAGAAGCAGCCTGGGCGCTCGAGATCTCGCTAACAGAACCCGCTCTCAGCTGATGCTGAAGCTGATCGTGAAGCGCAATCTGATACAGCGTGGGGTCTAATGCGGCTGTTTCACCACTTAGTTTGCGAAAAGCCGTCAGGGATTGATCAACTGCGCCGACTGACCAAAGCACCAGCAGCAGGGCCGGCATCGACATCAGCACACCGGTACTTAAACGCAGACGATAAAAGCGTTTCAGCCATCTGGGAGTCTGAAGTTTAAACTTGTTTGTGGACTGATTAACAGACTGAGTCATCAGAACCTCAGCTGGGTCTGCAGCTGAACCCGAATCGGGTCTGGCAGCGCTGAATTAGTAGCGGTAATATCGGCCCAGACTTTGTCGACACCCAGGGTCAAACGCACTTGTGGATTGATATCCAGATTTAGAGCCGCAGCTAGACGCAAGTCCATATCATCATTGGCCGCAACGTCAGGGTCAAAGACTTCAAACATTAAAGCGGGTACCAGAGTCCATTCAGCAGCCCAGGGCGCAAGTTCTGCCAACGGACTTAGGGCGATGTCATAAGAAGCCAGAGCATGGGCACCCCAGAGACGGGTATTGGTGTTGACGTTGTCGCCAAAAGCCCCTTCAATTTGTAAGCGAAAGGGGTCAAGCTCCCATTTAATATCGCCGCCGTATAGCGCCACACTTTTCAAATTGCTGGATTCTTCGTAGAACTTAAAGCTGCTATTGGCCGCAACAACTAAACCTTTAAACAATCTGAGCTGGGCCCGAGCGACAATATCGCGATGATAATTGCTCTCAGTGGGCAGATTATTAAACGCGCCAAGCGCATACGTAAACTTGAGTGGGTCTTGGTAGAGCGTAGGCCCTTCGACATCACCTGAGAGCATCATGCCGATGTCACGGGCGCCAAAACCACCGTATTTAGTATTGGCCACAGCGTTTTCATCTAATAAACCCCGCTGGGGAATCACTAAATCATAAGGCGACATCATGCGCAGACGTGAAAAGGGCTTTTTAAAATGGCCCAAAGTCAAATCCAGCCAGCTATTGAGTTTAATCTGGCCATAGACATCGCGAGCTTCAACCCCATTGAGACTCAGCTGAATTTCAAGCACCACTTTGGCCCAGTCCAAAGGTGTCCAGCGGCCATCAATACGCGCCCGGCGCAAATAAAAATTGTCTGAAAACGAGCCTGTATTGCTATCAGCGGTAAGCTGCCAGCCGCCTTGCAAACGACCGCGAATCCGCAGGGTTTCATCTTTGGCTTTTTTCTCTTTTTTGCTGGGTTCTGGTGACGGTGATGGTTTTAAATCAAAGCCCGGTGCTGTGCCAGGTTCTGGCAAAGGCTGAGTACTTTTGTCTTTTTCAGCTTCAAGCGGTTCAGCAGAGGGCTCAGCACGGTTTTCTGTTTCTGGTGAACTTTCTGTGGCCTCCTGGGCTTGCGCCGCCAAACTCATCAGCCCTGACAGGGCCAATAACATGGCCAGTCTAAAGCTTGGGACAATCACTGTCTGCCTGAGCGTCTGCGTTAAATTCTTCATGGGTAAGCATCCTGATAGTCCGCTTGGGGATTTTCTTTTAGCTTACGGAGCCAGCATGAACCCGTTTTGTTGCCTAAGTAAACAAATCTGAACAGATTATTAAATTCTCATTAAGTCCTTAACAATTTATTCAAATCAGCCAAATCAGCCAGAGATCAGGCTTTTAAACATGTCTAGAGCGGCGCGAGTTCAAAAGTCAGGGGGTTTAAGATTAATTAAGCGTTTAGGCTAAAAGAACTATTCATTCATCTCAGCCTCAGGAGTCACACTGATGTTTCGCAATCTGCCTCATACTCGCACTAAACTAATCCCCACTCATCTACTTTTAGCGGCCCAGCTGCTGTTAGCAGCATGCGCCAGCCCAGTACTGACTCCTGCCCCCGAACTAGATATTCAGTTAGACTCAGGCCCCTTGATCCCCGCTTTTGATCCAGCTGTTCACAATTACGAAGCCACTTCACTCAGCAGCACCAAACCGGTTCATATTAAGGTCAACTCCAGCAAAGCCCTAAGCGCCACCCTCGACGGGCAGCCCCTGCCGCTCAACACCACGACTCGCCTTAACATTGACCGGCTAGCAGTTGATCGCAGTCTGGCACTCAATATCACCTTTCCAGATCGCACTGAAAGCTACGGCATTCAGACCTTGCCCAATAATTTCCCCAAATATACCGCTCAGATCTATAACTCCACCCAGCTCAATCCAGGTTATCTCTATCTCACCCCTCATGACTGGAGCGGTAAAAATCCCGCTTATTTAATGGTTTTAGATCCAGACTCTCAGCCCGTGTATTACCGCCAGGCCGCACTGGCTTTGGGAGATTTTAAACGCCATACTTTAGCTGACGGAAGTGTGCGCTACAGCTATTTTGAAATGGACGCCAATCAGGCCCTAAAAAACGTCAATTATCAAGAAGGCCGGATTCATATTCTCAATCAGGATATGCAGCCACTTGATACCCTGATGCTGCAAGCCTATCATTCAAGCCGCTATAACGAAGATTATCCAGTGATTGCAGCAGATTCCCATGACACCTTGATTTTAGGCCCTGATCATTATCTATTAATGGCCTATTACGGCAAAGAAGTGGAGAATATTCCGGCTGACTTACTCAAGTCACCTGGCAAAGTCAAAGTGGTCGCTGCTGTGCTGCAAGAAATCAAAAACGGCGAAGTGGTGTTTCAATGGGACAGCACCCACTATCCTGAGTTTTACGCCAATGCCGCCACTTATAGCCAATATGATCCAGCCGCCGCTGACTGGTATGACTATATGCATATCAACTCAGCAGAAGTCGACCCCAAAGATCAAAACCTGATTCTGTCGATGCGGCATCAAAATCAGGTAATTAAAATCAATCGCCAAACCGGTGACATTATCTGGCGCTTAGGTGGTAAAAACAGTGATTTTGCTTTAAGCGCTGACCAGCAATTTGCTCATCAACACGATGCCCGTTTAACTCCCAACGGCGATTTAACTTTATTCGACAATAGCAATCCCCCGACTGGCACCGGCGCCAACGGCGTCAGCAATATCAAACGCTTTAGACTTGATGAAGTCAGTCACAGCGTTACAGATTTTCAACAATGGGCTCCTATACCTGGCCAATACTCCTTTGCAATGGGCTCAGCCGCGATTTTAAGCAACGGCAATCTGCTGTTTGGCTGGGGCGCCAACCAAAGCCAGCAGTCCGATGTTACTGAAACCGACTCAGCCGGTAACGTACTCTATGACCTGCACTTCCCCGATCAGGTCTATTCGTACAGAGCGTTTAAAGACAAAGAGTTCTAAGCTTAACCGCTGTGCGGTTAAGCTTAGAACTCCGGTGGTGGGTTATGGGTGGTGAGTTTTTCAAGGCAAAACAAAGAAGAGACTTCTCTCCCCCGTCTTCGTCTTAGACCCACCACCCACCACTCATAACCCACCACGGCCGGGCTTTGCCCGGCCTTGTGTCCTATGTACACTCATTTGGTCGCGGGCTTGGTTACAATGAACGCTCAGGGAGCGCCATGAAAGCACTTTTCAACTGCCGCGAGACCGGCTTCAACCTGCCTATGATCTGGCAGGGTTCGCCCTATCTGCTGCCCATCTGTAATAAACCACTGATTGAATACTGGCTAGACCTTTGTGTCTGGTTGGGTGTCAGTGAGGTGATGGTCGTGCAATATCCCCAGACCGGTGATCTGCAGACCCATCTGCGCAATGGCTCAGACTGGGGCCTGAAAATCAGCTATTCTCAAGGCCATCCTGATGACGTGATCCCCGATATGCTGCTGCGCAACCACAGCTTTTTGGATCAGGATGTTTTGATTCTGGACGGCATGCTGTTTCCCTTTTACAACCGCCAGGCCATTAAACCGATGCTCCCTGAAGCCGGTGAACCCGTGATGTTCTGTCTGGATCACAGCCAACTGCGCTTAAACGACACCTGTTTGTTGTTTCCGCATAAAGCACTACAGCATCTGCTGCAGGCCCGCAGCGAAAGTGAACGCTTTCAGCGCTGGACCAGTTTGCCGCTGGATCAACACCCTTCACTCAATTTCCCAGTCTTAGTGCCGCAGCAGCTTCGCGATTATTACATCATCTCAATGCGCGTGTTAGATGCCCACCAGCAGTTTCATCTGAAAGGCTTTGAAGTGGCGCCCGGCATCTTTGAAGGCATCAACAATGAAATTGCCCAGCGCCCCTCTTTAGGTGGGCCCTTAATAACCGGCCAATCCTGCAAAATTGGCCCAGAAGTCAGGCTTGAGCGCACAGTCCTGCATGATCAGATCCGGATTGAAGGACGTACCCGTCTACAAAACTGCCTGGTCTGGGGGCCGGTTTATTTAGCTGAAGCCGAGATCGACAATCGCCTGATCTTACAGAATCAGTGTTTAGATCCGCTAACAGGGGTCTGGGAACCGTTAAATCTGCCCTGGCGTTTAAAAACCCAGCTTGAAGATCATAGCTTTAAACAGGCTCTACATGCCGCTGATGCCAAAACCGCCACCCGTCTGCTGCTGTGGCGCTGGCCCCTGTATCAGTCGCTGCGCTGGGCAGTGCCGATGGAACTCCAGAAATATTATCTCAATGCCAATGGCGAAACCCTGATCGTCAATCATCACCCTGCACCTGAGCAGCCCAACCCAATTCAGCAGTTCTTTTTTCAGCAAAGCCTGCATCGGGTGCCTTTATTGCTGGCCGTGCGCGAACAGCGCTTATTATTAGTCGGCACCCGTCTGCTCAGCACCTCCCCTGACCATCTGCGCTATATGCAGCAATTGCCGATTTATGCCCCAGGTGCTTTTAGCGAAACCGAAGACATTGAGTCTGGCAGTCTGGCTCATATGATGGAAGAACTTCACTATATCAGTCAGCTGACTGAAGACATCAACGAGCAGATCTGGCGCCAGACTTTAGCCCGCGACAAAAAGATCTTTCTGGGGCTGGACTCAGAGGCTTAAAAGAGAGCTAAAACAATCTGCCGCTGGCAGGTTCGTCTTCGTCCACAAACATCTGCTCAAACAGCTCTTTGGCCCGCGTATAACCTTCTTCACTTAACAGCACAGATTTGTTTTTATTCAGCGGGTAATCCGCAATCAAACCCTGATCATGTAAGCGTTTAAGCGTATCAAAGTCAAAACCTTTCCAGGCCCGATAGGGCCCGCCACGCTCCTGAAAGGCTACCAGATACATCAGCGCTAAAGTTGCTTCATCAATTTTGTCAGTGTTCATACAACCACTCCCTTATTCATTTTAGTTAGCCCATGCAAAAGGCCCCGGAAAAATATCCAGGGCCTGATGATTGTCTAAGTGTCGTTAAGCTACCAGCAACTCGCCACTCGCGACAAGCTGCTTAAGCAAACGCTGCAATACCCGTGATTTCACGGCCCACGGTCAGGGCGTGAATGTCATGAGTCCCTTCATAGGTGTAAACAGATTCCAGATTGGTCATATGACG
>CAJYHH010001068.1 GCA_913773825.1 Candidatus Sericytochromatia bacterium
GATGCATCCGGCTGAACTTGAGCAGGATATCCGCCGAATTTTTGCATCTGGCTTTGTCAACCCTTATTTTATTCGCGAAGAACACATGGAAATTGACTTAAGCAAACACCCCGAAGAACATCTGGAAGCGGCACGGCTTAAGTCAGAAAACCGCCTGATTGAAGACATTCAACATGAGCTGCGCCGTTTTGCGCGTTATGCAGACTTATGATGTTTAAACAAATCGGCAGAAGCAGTCTGCTCATTAGCATCTGTTGGATGATTTTAACAGCTTGCGGTACACGGTCTGTTGTCACCAAGCCAGAAGGCTTAGGCCAGACCAGCTTGAGCTTTGAGTCTCGGGGCGATACGTTTAAAGTAACCGTGACAGGTGGCTACCTGCGCTTTAATAATCTAAGTGAAAACAAAGTTCGCTATCATGCGGCACCAGAGCTGACGTTTAGCGGAGCCGGTCAGATTATTTCCGCTACGGATAGTAGCCTGACCTTACAACCTGCGCTGCAACTACCGGCTTTTCTTAAGCAAAATCTGTCTGTTTGTAGCGATGGTGTCACCACCTATCGCGATGATGTCGGACGCAGAGTCAGGATAGGCCGGATTACGCTGGTTTATTTTCCTCATGCTGATAAACTAAGCGCTTTAGAAAACGGTTTTTATGAAGCTACAGCCGAAGCAGGTGAACCTGTTACATTAGCGCCCGATGGCAGAGGCGAAAGCTGTCAATAAACGGCTTTGCCTTTGATATGATAATCCTGTTCCAGCTGACATCTTGAAGTCTTTATGCTGATAACCCGGAGTCCAGGATGTTAAAATCGCTCTCATGTCTGCTTGTTTTGATGAGTGTAAATTTATACTTAACGGCCTGCCAGCCTAGATCAGCGGTCTCTCAATCAAGCCCTTGGCCAAGCTCTAAACCTAGCTCGCTGCTCAGTCCTGAACTCAGTACATCCTTAGGTCAAAATGATTTAAATTTTCGGCCTCGCCCCAATGGCTTTCGTTTTGAAAACGGCAGTGGGGCTAAATATACTGCTGAAAAACCCGAAACCCGTTATTTAAGCGTGAAGGGTTTGCAGACGATGTTTGGCGATCAAAATGTCTGTACAGGCAAAACCGGTGGCGACAATTGTCGCCCAACACCTGTTGCTGAACGCTGGCTAGATGAAATTAACACTGAGATGAATAGTGGCCAGTGTGAAGGCATCGCCGTTTTGTCTTTAACTTTGTTTAAAGGCTTAGATAGCCTGGCAAGCCTTGAGCCTGGAACTGTTGAAGCCTTTGATTTAAGCTACAACGATACAGTGCGAGAAAAAATCGGTTATTACTACGCTTATCAATATACAGATAACGTCAGCCAGACCCTGTTTAAGGGTCGTCCAACCGCCGTTCTCAATCGACTTTCGCGTCATCTGAGTCAGAATCATTCAGACCCCGTTACGCTTGGCTTTTATGGAATTGACGGGGGGCACGCGACCACACCTTATGCGATTAAAGATATCGGTAAGGGCAAATATCATATTTTAATGTATGACAATAATTGGCCAGACAAAGAGCGCTATATCGAAATTGACACTCTCGCTGACACCTGGATTTATAACTATGCAGCGACCAATCCAACTGAAGTCAGTAAAGCCTGGACAGGAAAAGGAGAAAGTAATCCCATTGAGGTTACGCCTTTATCTGCCAGACTAAAACCAGCTGGCTGCCCGTTTTGTCGGCCAAATAATCCAGCTGAAAATTCTTCTCGACAAATTTGGCTATTAGCAGGAGATTCTGGCAAAGCCCGAATTCGGGTTGTAAATCTGGAGCAGCCCAATCAGTTTATTGGCTGGGATCCTGCAACAGATCGCTATGTAAA
>CAJYHH010001069.1 GCA_913773825.1 Candidatus Sericytochromatia bacterium
ATATTTTTGAATCGTTGAGGTTCCACGCATATCCCAGGGGTGGACAAAGACCGCAGCACCTAGGTCCTGAGCGGCTTCTAGCACCGGAAACAGATTTTCGTCGTCAAGATTCCAGTCGTTAATATGGGTCCCCAGCTGAATCCCGGCCAGGCCGAGTTCAGTCATACAGCGCTCAAGCTCTTGAATCGCCAGCTCGGTGTCTTGTAAAGGCAGGGTGCCTAAGCCCACAAAGCGCCGGGGATGGTCACGAACGGTGTCAGCAATATGGTCATTGAGAAAACGTGAGGTTTCAAGCGTGTCTTCAGCCACGGCCCAGTAGTTAAACAGGACCGGAATTGTGGATAAAACCTGCACGTCTACTTTGTGAGCATCACATTCGAGCAGGCGTACCGCAGGGTCCCAGCAATTGGCTTCAATTTCACGAAACACTTTGCCTTCGCGCACCATCAGGGCTTTACCGGGCTGATGGTGATGCAGCTTGACAAAGCCTTTATAGCCAAATTTTTCGTCGTAGTCCGGCAGGTTTTCTGGCAGGATATGGGTGTGAATATCAATTTTAAGGGGATTGAGAAGCTCGCTCATTTACGTCCTTCCATGACCTGGCCACAAACATCACATTCAAGATGTTCAGGCTTGCCGTAAAAGCGGTCAAATACCGGCGGCAGCTGGGTCACAATATTGCTGACCTGCAAAAATTCTTCATAGAGTTTATGGCCACAGCCTTCGCAGTACCACTGAAAGCCGTCCAGCTCACCTTCACGGCGCTGGCGCTCGATCACTAAACCCACCGTGTCAGCTGGCCGACGGGGTGAATGGGGCACATTGGCAGGCAATAAAAAGATCTCTCCGGCTTTAATCACAATGTCTTTGGGGACACCTTCATCAATGACTTTTAATGTCATCTCACCCTCAAGCTGATAGAAAAACTCTTCGCTTTGATCCACATGATAATCGCTGCGAGAATTTGGCCCACCGACTACCATAATAATAAACTCACTGTCTTTAAACACCAGCTGGTTGCCAACCGGGGGCTTGAGCAGATGGCGATGATTTTCGATCCACTGTTGAAAGTCAAAAGGCGCGCTTAGACTCACGCGTTTTCTCCTTTTACATAACCGCTAGAACCCAGATAAGCCATACATTTGAGTTCAATCGCAATGGGTGTGGGCAAAGCATTAATCTCCACCGTGGTGCGACAGGGCCTGAACTCAGGTTCCGGAAAATACTCCAGCCAGAGGGCATTAACGGTTTTAAAA
>CAJYHH010001070.1 GCA_913773825.1 Candidatus Sericytochromatia bacterium
GCAAAATAAAATCAACGGGCTCAGGGCAGCTTCCTCTGAGTTGGCCTTTGCGCAGATTGAGCTGATAAATTTTAAACTGAGGCAAAAAGGGTTTTATTGCCAGTTCTGGCTGCATTGGGACTTCTAAAATCGTTTCGCCCGGACGTAAATAACGGAGCGCAAAGTCTTGCACTGCGCGGGCCCGAGCCTGATTAAACATGTCATTATGCATCGGGTTCATAACAGACTTTTGCTCATCTACTAAACGCTTAAAGGTGTAATAAATTTCACTAAGCGTATCGCGATTAAGCTGGCTGTGATAAATCGGAATATCATAAGCAAAGTTATCTAAATCAAGACTTTGCCAATGTAAATGCTGAAGGCTGGTGAGATCTGGCTTGGCCTTGGCTGTGTACTGCTCCCAAACAGGTGTACCAGGTATTGTTCCAAGTACTGAAATCGTAACTTTTTGAAAGTCATCTAAATGATTGCGTAAAAACAGATAGGTTTGCGCCAGCTGGCTTCGGCTGGTGCTGATATCAGGGTTGATAAACAGCTGGGCTAAAACACTGATCTGATGTTGTTTACACAGAGCGAGAGCTTGTTCAAGCTGATCGGGTGTACAGCTTGGGATCAGAGGGTTACGGTGCTGAAACGGCCCGAGTACAAACATTACAGAACGTACATTTAAGCTTTTTAAC
This sequence comes from Candidatus Sericytochromatia bacterium, assembly GCA_913773825.1. Classification (GTDB taxonomy): domain Bacteria; phylum Cyanobacteriota; class Sericytochromatia; order UBA7694; family UBA7694; genus CAJYHH01. The sequence goes on from CAJYHH010001070.1 coordinate 681, forward strand.
TGGCTGATGAGTTCAGGGCTTATGGCATCAGGTGGAACATTTGGCAAAGGCTGAATCAGCTCATGTAATCCCTGACGACGAAACAGGGGGATCAAAGCTTCCAGACGCTGGCGCTGCATAACAAAGGCATAGTCAGAAATCATCACCGGGCTGACATAATGGCGCAGATTCGCTGGAATCGGCATACTTTTATAAAAAATCTGATAGTTGCCGACAATCTGGCTAAGCTGGGCACAGATTTGTTCCGGTGAATAAAGACGTGCTTTTCGCGAGGGTGGGTAAGCAAGCGCGGGTAATAAAGCGTCAGAGCTGCGAGAGGTTCTGATCACAGGCGCTGACATACCGGGTAAAAGCTGCAGCCGTGTGTGTTGCGGAACCGGTAATTGTGTCAGCTGTGGCAGAATCTGAGCGGGTGCGCCGGAATACATACGACCTTTGCTTTGGTAGACAATCCCTGGCACGCTGCGGTACTGCATGGGTCCAGCGTTAGGTTGTTTAAGATAAATTTTGAGCAGTTGCTGAAGGGGCAGTTCAACTTCACCAATGATGCCAATGTCAACATCCTGGGGCAACATCTGGGGCACATAAGAAATATGGGGGCCAGCTAGCCAGACAGGAATATCTAAATAAGTTTTGATGCTTTCAGCGGTGGGCGCTACTTGTTGAAAACAAGAG
>CAJYHH010001071.1 GCA_913773825.1 Candidatus Sericytochromatia bacterium
CTTTTATGCAGGAGTCTATGATCCAGCCGCTTATCTGGGTCAGCATGGCAGCATTGTTGATTTTTACGGGCCGTTTTTGCGTCTGGCGCCTGGGACTTTTGCCAATGAATATGGTGAAATTTTGCAGAGTGTGGGGATTTTGCTGACGGGCTGGCTGGTGCTGGTGCCGGGCAAAAAACGTCTGTGGCCCGCTCTATTGCTGGCTGCTGTGATGATTGGATTAGTGATTAATTTTACCCGTGCATCCTGGCTGGTTTTTGCAGTTGGGACGTTTTCGCTTTTGATTTTAGGCCGATTAAAGCTGCGGGCTTTATTTGGGATTGGTCTATTGGGAGCGGCTTCTTTAGGGCTGTTGCTCTATCTCAGTCAGATTTTACTGGCGGCCTCAGTGCTGCTTAGCGTCAGCCAGCGTTTTAATGAACTGGGTCAAGTGCAGACTGCTTCAGCTGGTCAACGGCTGGTGACCTGGCAGACGGCATGGGAGCATTTTCTTGATTCACCCTGGATAGGTAAAGGCTGGGGGCTTTACCCTGAAACCCATAATGTGCCGCTGCAATTATTAGCTGAAACAGGTTTAATCGGGATTATCGGCTTTTATTTGCTGATGGGCTGGGCTGGCGTCACCATGTTGCGTGGCTGGCATCGGGCTCAAGACCCGACCTTAAAAGGCCTGCTGGCGAGTTTTACGATGGCTTTTGCAGGTTGTCTGGCCTTTGACCTCACCAATCACGGAATTTATCATTTTGTACTCTGGTTTTGCCTTGGGATGGGATTGGCCTTGGCGCGTGTCAGCCTTTATGAAGGACTATATGAAGGACTAATGGACCAGAGGACGTAGCACAAGCGGACTAAACAGCCAAATTGATTTTTTTGTCTGGTCGTCCATTAGTCCTTCGTCTATTAGTCCTCTAGTCCTTCTTACAGCGGGCTCGCTAAAATGGACTTACAGTCAAATGACATTTAAAGAGGAACCCATGTTAAACGCGCCATCAGATGTTTTATTGCTCGATGGCCAGAGCCTGACGATTGAGCAAGTCGTTGAAGTGGCCTATGGCCGTGAAGTTGCGCTGGCCCCCGAAGTTTTGCCGCGCATTGCCGCTGGCCGTGAAGTGGTTGAGCAGGTTTTGCGCTCGGGCCGTGTTGTTTACGGCATTAATACGGGATTTGGCTATCTTAAAAATCAAATGATTCCGCCTGCTGATCTTGAAGAGCTTCAGCACAACCTGATTCTCAGCCATGCTTGCGGAGTTGGGACCCCGTTTAGCACAGAAGTGGTGCGCGGGATTATGTTGCTGCGCGCCAATACGCTGGTTCAGGGATTTTCGGGCGTTCGCGTGGAGCTGGTTGCCCGCTTGCTGGAGTTTCTCAATCTGGGGATTCATCCGGTGATTCCTTCACGGGGCTCAGTTGGCGCCAGTGGGGATTTAGCGCCTTTAGCCCATTTGGGGCTGGCCCTAATCGGAGCTGGCACCGTTGAGTATCAGGGCCGGGTGCAGCCAACAGCTGAAGCTTTAAAGACTGTTGGTTTAGAGGCCATGAGTCTGCAGGCCAAAGAAGGACTTGCGCTGATTAACGGCACTCAGCCGATGACATCATTAGCTTGTCTGGTGAGCCATGGTTTAGGTCAATTATTAGATATTGCTGACATGGCCGCGGCGATGAGTATTCAGGCTGGTTTAGGATCCTGCCAGCCCTTTCGAGCGGAGCTTCATGCCTTGCGTCCCCACCCTGGCCAGCGTCGCAGTGCTGAATTGCTCTGGAAGTGGATGCAAAAGTCTGATCTGGTTGAGTGTCATCAGGACTGCGAAGAAGTGCAGGATGCTTATGCGTTCCGCTGTGTGCCCCAGGTTCATGGCGCCAGCCGAGACTCCCATGCCCATATACAGAGTGTTTTGGCGCGTGAAATTAATGCGGTGACGGATAACCCGATTATTTTGCCTGAAACCGGTGAAATTATTAGCTGTGGGCATTTTCACGGCCAGCCAGTGGCCTTGGTGATGGATCTGGCTAAGATTGCTTTATCTGAGCTGGCGAATATTTCAGAGCGCCGGATTGAAAGACTGGTCAATCCGCAGCTTAACCGCGGATTACCCGCATTTTTGACCGAGCACGGTGGTCTCAACTCAGGCTTTATGATTGCCCAATATGCAGCAGCAGCCCTGGTGTCTGAAAATAAAGTCTTGGCCCATCCTGCTTCTGTGGATTCGATCCCGACGTCAGCCAATCAGGAAGATCATGTCAGCATGGGCACAATTGGCGCCAATCAGGCCTTACAGATCCTGAGCCATGCCCGCCAGGTGATTGGAATTGAACTGCTCTGTGCTGCTCAGGCTTTAGATCTGCGCGCGCCAGTTAAGCCCTCTCAGCCTGTAACAGACGTTCATGCATTTTTGCGCAGCCGGATTCCGGCGCTGGGCAAAGATCGCTTTATGGGGCCCGATTTAGAAGCTGTGGCTGAAATGCTGGCGGATGGCTCACTCTGGAAGGCTTTAGCGCTTAATTAAGTCACTTAACTAAATAAACTGACTTTGTGCCAGTGGCGGCTGATGATGGGCGCTGAGCGTTATGTGGTTTAAGACGATGCTGAGTTGTGCAGTTGAAGCGGTCACTGGCTAAAGTTTAACGGCTAACTTCCTGGCCTTTATTGACCCAGGCCATTAAATCGCTAACGCGCGTAAACATCACTTTGCGCAGCAGATTGCGGTCTTCGGGTGTTTCGGTTTCGAGCACATTATTAAACTGATGAGCCAGAGGCATTGAGGCATTGGGCATGCGGATTTTGGTGCTGCCAACCGGTTTAATCGGACTGGCTGCGCGGACAGGTGCCTGAGGCATCAGGGCGTTTTGATCCGCATCGCGGGTCACATTAAAGCCTTCAAGAATCCGGGAAATCATTGCCAGTTCGCCCTCAGGCAGCGAATCAATTGTTTGGTGAATTTGGTCTCGCGTCATCATCGCTCTTCACATCCCCATCCGTGGTTTACATAACTTAATAATAACACACAGAACTTTAGGTTTGAGAATTGGATCAGGAAGAATTTAGGGGGAAGGTAGGAGTCAGCGGGGCTGCGGTTTAGAATAGGCAGACAAAGAAGCTGCTATTTCTAAACCTAAACAAGCACTGTAGCGCCACTAAACGACGCAGCCTCAAACTTCTCTTAAACCAGCGACTGCGTCGCTACTCACCTCTACTCTAAGTGCCCTCGGTAATTGTTAAAAATAATCTGGCGGAATTTATCGTTGACATGCCAGAAGTGAATCCCGGCTTCAGAGGTGCTGAGATAAATATTAGAAGTATTGGTGAGGTTTAAAAATACCCGAAACAGCTGATTAATCGTGCTGCTATGGGTGACAAGCGCAATGCGTTTGGCTGGCGGATCCTGGCAGATTTTGGCAAAGAAGTGTTCTACCCGCGTACGCTGGTCGAGTTCAGATTCACCCCCAAAAAAGGCTTCATAATAGGCGCGGCCGTGACTGGGGTAAGGATGTTTATCGAGGGCTTCTGAGCGTAGCATACCGGCCAGATTGCCATTGTCGCGATCGGTGAGCGCTTCGCAGAGTTCAACCGGGATTTGTAAAGGGCGGCTGATCATTTCAGCGGTACTGCGGGCTCGGGCTAAAGGGCTGGAGTAGATTTTATCGAGCGGATAAGTGCGATAGAGAAAGCGTGCGGTTTTTTCAGCTTGTTCGTAGCCCAGCGGGCTTAAAGGAAAGTCTGCCCGGCCTTCGTGACGTTCTTCTACTTCTCCCATGGACTGACCGTGCCGAATGATCAGCAGCTCCATCTTGCCTCCGCCTCGCCTACACGCTTGGTTGCGATTTTCCATGCATGGTAACATAGGCTCGCTCTGACACAGTTGATACTTAAGTGATACTCAAGAGGTTTGCGCCTGAGATGGCCGCTGAGGTTTTAACGTCCCATCTGGATCTGCTCCATGCCCTGCTGGCCCGCGCTTGTGACGAGAAGTATACGGTTCCCCAGACTTTGCAATTGCTGCTTTGGCTGTGTTATCGCTTATTAGAGCTCGATCTGCGCTGCAGTGAAGCTTATTTAACGCTGGCCTGGTTATTTTGTTTACATCAGGATCCAAAACGGGCAATTCAGCTTTTGTTACATGCTGAGCGCCAGCAAGCGGGCCAGACGCGTATTCAGGCCATGCTTAAACGTCTGCGTGACGGGGATCCTGAAGAAGCTGAAGTGATTCACCCTTTGCCTGAGCTTCCGGCTTTAGATGACCTGCTGCAAGAACTCCAGCAAAAAGGTTTACCCCAAGATATTCAGACCAGAGACGCTGCTTTAATGCCAATCTGGAAAGCGCTTACCAAGCGCAGTCAGGCCTGATTAAATGCAAAACCTCAACCCCTTACATCCACGCGCTGCAAAATCTGTGCTGGAACGGATGATTGCCCGTGGTCAGGCCCAGGAAACCCCTGCGCTGGCCAGATTACGCGCAGTGACTTTACCGGCTCCCTCGGCTAAAACCCTGCCCCCAGAAGCCGGGGCCTTGATTCGCCAGTTTGGGCAACATTCTGCTCGCCCTGAGGCCTTAGTGGCAGATTTGATTAAACTACTCAAACCCTGATATTAAGCGGATTTAGCGCGCGGGACGGAGCTGAAAGATGTTTTGGCCTTCGGCCTGGCTGACTAACCAGCGAGAATGTGCAATCCAGGTCTGGCAAACTGGATCCTGAATCAATTTACCTGCCAGCATCAGATCTGAGCCTAAACCGAGCTGGAGTAAGTGATGCAGCTGGATCGCTAATTCCCCTTCAAGTTTGAGTCCAGCTGCGATCCGGCAAAGGCTGCCGGTACCAGCGGCTAAAGCTATTTTAGGCAGTTCTTTTAGCAGGCCAGCGGCCTGGGCATCGCGTAAAAGTCCCAAAAGCAGCGCTGCGGCATCAAGGGCTGCTTGTAAATCAGAAAACATCCATAATCCAGAATCTGGATTGAGACAAGCGCCACGTCGCAGCTGAAAACCCATCCTTAAGCCTTTGGGCAAAGGCTGGCTGAGCTGCAGCACCAGACCTTTAAACACACAAACCTGATCCAAAGGCCAGATTTGAAGCAGTTGGCTCAGGCCTGTCGGGCTGGTGAGCAAATGTTGGGCTGTGCCTGGCAGACGAGCAGAGCCCGATGCTGCTGGACTGATGCAAAGGAGCTGAAGCTGATCGCTGTCATTGAGCATTTGAATTTGAGCCGCTTTAAGACGGGCGGGTGGCTGACTAAACTCAAAAGTCTGAGCTGTGCCTGAAGCTTTTACGTGAATGTGGCCCGTACTTTGTGAATCGAGGGCCCAGAACAGTTTGGTCTGAGCGCCTAAATATTCTGGGATCTGCCAGTCCCGACTTTGCCCAGGCCAAAACAGGAGCCGGGCGATTTGTTGAGAAAGAGGCGACCAGGGTAAATCCGTTGTAGGAGTCTGTTTGAGCTGGTAACGCAGACCAAACTGATTGAGGTTCAGGGTTTGAGATTCAGGCTGTTCGCTTGGCCAGCTCCAGCTTTGGCCTGTTTGTTCATCTGGGGTCTGGGATTCCCAGCTGGCCGTCAGCAGATTGTGCTGTTGAGCCTGTTTGAGCCAGCTCTGACAGTCTTCAAGCTCAGCATGGCTCTGAAGACTTAAGCGCTGGGGGTCCAGGCTGCCACAAAGACTGAGTTCATAGCTGGCGACACGTCCGATCTCGCCTGCGGCTTCAGTAAAACGCTGCCATTCAGCAGAACCCAAAGGTAAAAGCGCGAGGCGGCCTTGTTTGGCCAAAGCTTCTAGCTGACTGGCAATCAATTGACCAATTTGTTTAAACCCTGCTTGGAGCGACGCCTGTTCTGAGGGCAAAACCAGATATTCAAGCCGCAGCTTGAGCTCAGAGCCGCTTGCTGTGGACTGAAGCTGGTATTCCCAGGCTAACATTGCTTTATTGGGAATATAGCGCTCACTGCGCAGCCATTCACCTGCCCGCCAGCTGACCGGTAACTCCAGCCAGGTTTGAGATTTAGGACCGGGCCAGCTTGACTCAACCTGGGTTAACAGACTGTTCAGAGAGACTGACTCAGCTGACTCAGATGATTTCGCTGAGTGGTGAGAGACAGCTTGACGCTTTTCGGGATGATGAAGTAATTGTGCATACAGCAGAGGATGAGCCAGCACCAGAGGCCAGATCGCGGCTGGTGATAAAGAGCTCTGCCAGCGGGCTTCCAGGCGGCGGGCATTTTGGCGGAGCCTGTGACAATCTTGCTGCTTCAACATCTTTCCTGCATGCTGTAGAGATGGTTTTGGAGCAGTATGACATGGCAGCAGAGCCCTCGCCAGAAGACCCACAACAAGTCTCATCATCAGACCGGCGCTTGCCTGCACCGGCTTTGATCGGGGTTTTGCTGGTGATAATGGCCTGGTTGGGCTTATTAGTGTCAGGTCCAGGTGCTTATCAGCGTCAATCAGTGGAATGGCCCAATGAAAGCGGCCAGACGCTGCGTGGCGACCTCTGGCTGCCAGCCAAATCCACACCAGACGCTCAAACTTATCCTGGGATTGTGTTAGTGCATGGGGTGATGTCGAGTCGTTTACAGCCCGAAACCGCAGCCCGTGCTCTGGCTGCAGCTGGTTTTGTGGTCTTAAATCTGGATTTGCGCGGCTATGGTGAATCTGACTCTGGCCCCGATACCCCTGATTCCCATCGGGATGACGTGCTGTCTGCTCTGGGTTTTATCAGAGCGCAACCAGATGTTAAAGCCCAGCAAATTGCGCTGGTGGGCCATTCGATGGGCGCAACAGCTGTGGTAGAAGCAGCCGCTGCAGATAACCATGTTCAAGCGGTTTATGCTTTAGGCATGCATGGTGACGGTACCGCTAACTGGCTAACGGGGCTCTATGATAATTTACACCCGCCTGGACTTTACACCCCCCGGCAAAGGGTCTGGAGCTCGCCAAGCGCCAATCACCAGACTGAATGGGTTGATCTGAGCTTGCTGAATCACTTACGTCAGGATTTAGAACAGCGTTTTATACGGCCTGTTGGCCAGTCTGTTTTGCCTGTTTTGATCCAAACCTGGAGTAAGTTACTGCTCGGTCTGGGTTTTGTGTTTGTACTCGGCAGTTTATTGCGGCTCTACGCTCAAGCTTATCTCAGACTGGGGATCAGTACTGTCGGACTGGCCGCGCTGTTAGCCTGCGGTTATTTTAGCTGGTTAGAACCAGGATTATGCGCAAATTCAGCACTGGTGCTGCTGGGAGCATATATCTGCTCGGGAATCTCAGAGCGGGTGCTGAGACAATTGGGAATACTGCTGCTGTTGTTGGTGGTTGCCCGTGAGCTGGCGTCCGTTTTGCGTTCGTTGCCCTGGCAAAGTTTTAAAAGCTTGCTCAGCCTGCCTGTTTATCTTTGGCAAAGTCTGATGTATTATCCTGCTGCGCTGGGTATGGGTCTGCGTCAGCTCTTGTTTGCGACAAGCCAGATACGTTTAGAACCCGCCTGGCCTTTGATTGCGCTGCTGGCTGCAGAATGGCTGTTTCCGATGTGGTGGCTAAAAATCAGCGCTCAGCTGAGTTTGCCTGCAAAACGCACTCGGCCAGCTTTATTGGCGTTGGGATTTGGTTGTGTAATGCTGGCCGTTTTGATCTGGACCAGGCTGCAGCAGGGTTATTTAGAAGCTGAAGGGATTCAGACATTAGGGCGAGTGGTCTTAGGTGAAGTGCCGACGGGGATGTTTTTTCTGGCTGGTTTATGGTGGCTACAGCGCAATCACAAAGGCCTAAAAAGTCAGCCAGAGCAGCTGGGTGATTGAGGGAATAGGGGCTTGAGCAGAGCTTTGTACAAGCCTAAAAATTCGCATAAAAAAGTGCCCCCGAGATGACTCGAACATCCGACCTACGGTTTAGGAAACCGGCGCTCTATCCACTGAGCTACGAGGGCAACGGGAAATAGTTTAGCACAGGGTTCTGTGCTTTGGGCTGCTGGCTTTTGGCTGGAAAGGCTCTCTAAACAAGTGACGGTCAGCTGTCTTGCTATTGAAGTCCAGGCTAGAGCCTGATTTAGCCCTGTTTAAGAAGCATTAAATTGTGGTTGATTCAGGATCTGCTGGAATAGGTGTATTTTGGACACTGTCATTTTAGGGCAAGATCAGCACAAGCTTTGGTTTCAGGCCTGCTTGACGCTGCTTGTGATCCTTGTCTATGCTTAAGGTTGATGCGGTGTGTAAGCCGCGACCCCCTTCACTCATATCCGCAATATTGAAAGGCTCAGTCAGATGTCTGAAAAGAACGGTTTTTTGAGAAATCTCTTTTTAGGAGACGTACTCGAAGACAAGATTTTCCCGTTCCCGCGCATGCGCGAGGAAGAGCTCGAAGTCGTCGAGATGATTTCCGATAGTATCAAGCGCTTTGGTAAAGACGTTGATCAAGACAAAATCGACAAAGCTGAAAAGCTGCCGCCTGAACTGCTTGAAAAAATGAAAGAGATGCAGCTCTTCGGGCTGGTGATCCCTGAAGAACATGATGGCGTTGGTCTGTCTGTTTCGGGTTATGCCCGCGTTCTTGAAGATCTGGCTGTCCAGGGTTCTGCGGTTGCCGCAACCGTTGGGGGGCATCAGAGCATTGGCATGAAAGGCCTGCTGATGGTCGGCAACGAAGCCCAAAAAGAAAAATATCTCGCCAAGCTGGCCAGCGGTGAAATGATCGCTGGTTTCTGTCTGACTGAACCCAATGCCGGCTCAGATGCTGCTGGCATCCGCACCCGCGCTGTTTTAAGTGAAGACGGTAGCCACTGGCTGCTCAACGGTGAAAAACAGTTTATTACCAACGGTGGTTTTGCTGATTTTTACACGGTCTTTGCCAAAACGCCCGTCGAAGAAAGCGGCGTCAAACAAGAAAAAATTACCGCCTTTATCGTCACTCGCGATCTCGGTGGCGTCACCAGCGGCCCAGAAGAACAGAAAATGGGCTGGAAAGGTTCTTCCACCACCACTGTTTCATTTGAAAACGTCAAAGTGCCTGTCGAAAACGTGCTCGGCGAAGTCGGCAAAGGCTTTAAAGTGGCAATGGAGATTCTCAACAATGGCCGTCTCGGAACGTCTACTGCCTCTTTTGGGGTGGCCCGCATGATGATCGACATGAGCATCAAATACGCCAACGAGCGTAAGCAATTTGGCCAGAACATCGGTCGCTTTGACATGGTCAAAGAAAAAATCGCCCATATGTCGATGCTCGCTTATGGCATGCAGTCCGTGGGTTATCTGACCGCTGGCTTAGTTGACAACGGCGAAGAAGATTACGCGATTGAAACCGCTGTTGCCAAAGTCTTCAGTACCGAAGCACTCTGGAAAGTCTGCGACGAAGCAATGCAGATTCACGGCGGCATGGGCTATATTCGTGAACTGCCCATTGAGCGCTATATGCGTGATGCCCGCCTGGGTCTGATCATCGAAGGCACTTCAGAAATTCTGCGCGCCATGATTGCCCTCGAAGGTCTCAAGTCACTCGGTAAGTTCCTGAAAAAAGAAGGCCTAAAAGGGTATGCTCAAAAAACCTTTACGCCCGCTCGCCTGAACAAAGCCAATGACCTGTTTGAAAAAGAAGCGGCGCTGTTCTGCAAAGGGGTTGATAAACTCAGCTCTTACGCCATGCAGCTGCTGCGCGTCTACAAAAAAGACGTGATCCTCAAACAGATGCACCAGAAGCGTATTGCTGAAGCGGTAATTGACCTCTACGTCATGGCCGCGATGCTGGCTCGCACCAGCGCCCTGCTTGACGCTGGCCGCAGCAAAGAAGAAGCCAAGACTGAAATCTATATCACCCGTTCGTTCTGCCGTATTGCCTATGAGCGCGTGATGGCCAACATGGATCAGTTTGACCTCAACCACGACCAGTATATTGGTCGTCTGGCTGAACAGCTCTATGAAGACGGCGGCTTC
>CAJYHH010001072.1 GCA_913773825.1 Candidatus Sericytochromatia bacterium
GGCCAGCGGCTGCTGTCAATCGGTGGGAAAGCCTGCCACCATTGCGTTAACATCTGGCTATAGCCCGCATAAAAGCCCAATAGCGGTGCCAGCACAGCCAGACTTAAGAACAGCCAGACATGCTGACGCGCCCTGGGTATCAGTAGTGGCGTTAATGCCAGCAAACCGGTGCCCAGGGCGAGTACAAAAGGTATCAAAAAGAGCGCAAGCATAAGCTCAAGCTAAGGGCCAAAGGCCCACAGCGAGTTACTTTTTAATGCCTTCAAAGCTCAGCATGACGGTGACATCTTTACCGAGGCCACCTTTCATGTAGTCAATGCCAAAATCGTGGCGATTGACGGTAAAGCTGGCCTCGCCACCCATGCGGTATTCTTTCTGCATGCCGGGGCCCTGGCCGGTTTTGGTGAAGACAAAGCTCAGGGGTTTAGTCACGCCATGCATGGTCAGGTTGCCACTGACTTTAAACTTGTTAGCGCCAGCGCCTTCAACCTTGGTGCTTTTAAAGGTCAGGTTGGGGAACTGAGCGGCATTAAAAAAGTCAGCGCTGCGCAGATGTTCATCGCGCTTTTCGACTTTGGTGTCGACACTTGCCGTTTTAACGGTGATATCTACTTTGGAGTTAGCAGGTGTTTTTTCGTCGACTACGACAGTGCCTTCAAAATCATTAAAGCGGCCATACTGATAGCCGGTGTTCAGATGCATAATTTTAAACTGAATATGTGAGTGAACCGGATCAATCGTATAAGTATCAGCGGCCAGAGCCGGTGTCATCATCATGGCGGTTGCAGCGAACATCAATAATGCTTTTTTCATAAGTTCCTCCAGAATTGTTTTACGTTTTGTGTTAGTGATCATTATATGCTTTAACATTGAATGAATCCAAGTGTTTCAATGTTGAAAATTATAAGTTGAAATAAATTAATTCTTTAGTCTCACCACTCTACATCAGTTTCTTGAGCCTGGTGTAATCGTCAATTTGACGGGCTGACCTTTGCGTAGCACTGTAATACTCGTTGATTGGCCAATTGTCAGCGTATCAATAGCATAAGTGTAGTCATAAATATTTTCGATTTTTTTACCATTGAGCTCAATGATAATATCCCCACCGGTCAGACCCGCTTTTTCAGCGGGGCCTCCCGCACTGACGCCTGAAATCGGCAGGCCTTTAACATCCCCGCCCGCATAGTCTGGGATGGTGCCGAGATAAACGCGTAAACCACGCGTCTGAGACTGCTGAGGCGGCTCCTGACGGGTATATTCAGGTGGTGTCGCCTGAATGGCCAGGCCTAAAGTCAGGCGCTTCATCAGCTCGACAATTCGGGCGGTATCGGGGTAGTTCAGTTTATCTGCGGTGTCCTCAGGGGTGTGATAGTCTTTGTGGGCGCCTGTAAAAGCACTTAAAGTCGGAATCCCCTTGAGGTAAAACGAGGTTGCGTCTGTAGGCAGATAAGCGCTTTGCTGTAGCGTCAGCGGCAGACCCAGGCTGAGGTTGTATTTTTCCAACAGGCTGT
>CAJYHH010001073.1 GCA_913773825.1 Candidatus Sericytochromatia bacterium
AAAGCGACTTCATACCAGACATTGGGCAGGCGATTGCCTTCTAAATGGGGATCATTGGCTAAAATGGCCTGACCTGAACGCGTCTGACGGCCTGAGACAACCCAATTATTTGATGCAATTAACTTCGGCAACATGGCATTCCAGCGGATGGCTTCGGGTACGAGCCCTTGATGATTAACTTGTCTCAGCAAGGTGACTAAGTCATCGTCTAACTCTGTTAAAGGCCCAAATAATGCCCTGAGTTTATCTGTGTCTAAACCCTGTTGAATCATCTGGAATAACAGATCTTCAATCTCAGCCTGAGACTGAGACAGGCTGAGATAGCCCGTCATCCGTGAAAGCAAAATACAGTCAGCTAAAGTCCAGGGATCAGGCTGATAACCCAAAACTTTAAGTTCCCAGGGGATAGACTCTTGTAAGCGGGTATTAAGACCTTCGCAATAAGCTGAGCAAAGTAAACGGGCTTGTGGCGTGAGTTTGGCTAACTCGGCCTCAACTTCATTCGACCAGTTCATGCGCCGAAAAAACATATCAATCTCAAGCATGGCCTGATCAGCCGCCAGATGCTGGGAGCCTTGCCCTCGGCCTAAAATCCGCATCAGCAGCAGCTGCATCCCGCGATCCAGCCCATGGGCATAACCTAAGCCACGATAAATATCGCTTAACTCAGAAGCCTGAACATGAATCACTCCCCATAGGTCGCGTTTTAGTTTTAGCTCTGGACGTTTGGGGTAGTGTATCGTTTTGCTCATTTCAGCTCCAGTTTTAATCAGCTCGCCTGGCTGGATTGTACCCAAGTCATAGGCACTTAGCAAAACTCAAAATCAGAGCACGGTTGTTACTCGAGGTTTAAATCTTTGATTATTGGGGTATAATCACTGAATTGGGTAAAGAAGTTAGCTTTTTTAAGTGAGGGTGCCAAAATGTCCTTAACGCCATTACAATCATCAAGTTTTAATCAGCAAACCGTTAACAAACTGACCCAAATCAACGCGCCCAGTGGTGATCAGACTTTAAAAGTTGAGGAATTTGTTGCAGCCGCTGACAGCGACAAAGATGGCGCCCTCAGTGATCAGGAAATCAGCACCAGCGGCATTCATGCTGATGATGTTCAGGCCATCACAACGGCTTACCGAGCCCATAGCTCAGACCCGACTTCTGCACTGGTGAGCTTTGAGACACCCACTCCGACTGAAGCTGTACCTGCAGAAGCAACTCCCGCTGAATCCGTTCCCGCTGACCTGCCGCCGCTACAATTGCCAGCACTTGCTGATGCTCAGGGACTTTCAGAAGCTCGGAGTGTCCTTAGAGGGCCAGAGCTCGATGCGCGTTTGGGTGAACTTGAAACCCAGGCTGATCAGGGTTTAAGCCTGTTGGCTGAGCGCAAGACCGCTTTGCAGCAGCTTCAACCTGCTCCAGCAGACTTAGACACGCGCCTGACAGCGATTGATCAAGCAGCGGCTAAACTCGGTGAACTCAAACAATTACTAGGACGCCGCAGTGAGCCTCAAGCGGTTCAGGAACTTCAACAGTTTTTAATCAACAATGACAACGGTACACAAGCCGAACAATCGTTTCAGGATCGGCTGACTTACCAAAAAGCGGATGGCCAAAACGCCAGTGTTGATAATCTCTACGGTGCTCGTACAGATAGCGGGCTTCGCGATTTTGTCTCACGCTTGGTTCAGGATACACGCGTTGGCGGTCCCCATGCTGCTGCCACGGTACCCCAGGAGCCCGCAACCGAGGCCATTTCTGAAGCTGTCACAGAGCCCGTGACGGAGCCCGTCACTGAACCCGCCACAGATCCCGCTGTTGTGACGCCTGATGCTGTCACCCCAACTGCTTTTAACTACGGCGCGCTGCCTTCTTTTGCCCTGACTACACCATCTTATGGGGCCTTACCTTCATCCAGAGTCGGAGCTATTCCTTCGTTTAGCTATGGGGCTTTGCCTTCTACATATAGCGCGTTTCAGACGCCAGGACGCTTTGATGCCAATCTCTTTAGTCCCGACATTTATCAGACTCGCTTGCCTTTTAATTCAAGTGTGCCAGGTGAGCTGGATCCCTCGCTAACGGGCTTTAACATGACAAGGCCAATATATGATTTTCGCTTAACGGCTGTTGGCCAATAATTTGTGCAAGCCAAGATTAGCCTGTTATGGTGAGCTATAACGGCATCTCTGGAATATCTGTCGCTGCAACGCGTATACTGTGGGTATCTTGCCCGACAGGTTCAGAGCTATGCAGATTGATTCAAGTGAACTGGATACCACCCCGATTTATATCCAAGTACCAGGTGTTCTTAGCCTGGATGTTCGGATTCATCCTCAAAGTGATGGTGAAGTGCATGTTGCCGGTGAACTCGGCTTTGCCCTTAGCCAATCCGTTGAATCCGCTATTAGTTTTTTACCGCCCCTGGTGCGCTGGGGTTTATCTTCGGGGTTGGTGCATCGTGAACTCGAAGGTCAGCGTTATCGCTTTAAAGTGGCCAATCTGGTCAGTATTGATACGATTTTAGATGAAGAGGCCCTGCTGACGCTCAGTGCCCGTTACCAGACGCCTTTAGCCCGTCCAGTTGGCCAAAAAGAGACGTCTCAAGTCTTTAGACGTTTTGCGGATGGCCTGGAGCGCAGCGGCTTAAGCCCGCGCAGCCATGATATTGTTGAGCAGTTTTTGCATGGTTTTAACCGCGCTGATAAAGGTGAACTGCCCTTTTTAGCCTTGTTTGAAGGCCGCACCATTACCCAGGGAGACCGCACGACCCCACCCATTGTGGGGCTGCGTCTGACCGAAGTAGAGCTGAAGCAAAACAGCAAAGGGGATTTAGTCGTCGTCTTTGCAACGCGCGGCTGGATTCAAGGCTACGAAAACAGTCTGGCAGGCTAAAACGATGACCTCTATACCAAATTCTGCAACACATCTCACAAACCGTGATCAGGCTTTGCTACAAGATGCTCAGGCTTTAGGCGCTGAACTCTCGGCCTGGCGTCGGCATTTACATCAATATCCCGAACTCAGTGGCTCTGAACAGGCAACAGCGGCTTATGTCGCTGAACGTCTGACTGAAATGGGTCTAAAGCCCGAAAAAAACGTGGCTGGCACTCATGCCGTCTTGGCGATGATTGAAGGACCCGCGGATGGGGAAGTGGTGGCTTTGCGCGCTGATATGGACGCTCTGCCGATTGACGAAGCCAATCAAGTGCCTTATCGCTCACAAAACACAGGCGTGATGCATGCCTGTGGCCATGATGCCCACACCGCGATGTTATTGGGCGCAACGCGCTTATTATTAGCCCGCCGTCATTTACTCAAAGGCTCGGTCAGGCTGATTTTTCAACCGGCTGAAGAGCGCAGCGATGGCGATGATGGTGCTTTAGCTTTGGTGCGAGCTGGTGTTTTGCAAAAGCCCAAGGTTTCAGCCATTTTTGGTTTACATGTCTTTCCTGAACTGCCAACGGGTACTTTAGGCACACGCTCTGGCCCTTTAATGGCTTCAACTGATCGCTTTGAAGTGATAATGCGCGGTCGTGGCACCCATGCCGCTCGCCCGCATCATGGGATCGACCCCATTTTAATGGCGGCTGAAGCGGTAAGTGCTTTGCATCATCTGGTGAGCCGCAGAGTGGATCCTTTAAAACCAGCGGTGCTGACAATTGGCTGGCTGCGCGGCGGAAAGACCGAAAACGTGATCCCTGATCAGGCCCGCTTTGGCGGGACGATCCGCACGCTGGATCCTGACCTTAGAGCTCAGTTTCCAATCTGGATTCAACAATGTGTAGAAGGCATCGCTGCTGCCCATGGTGGCAGCGCTGAGTTTCTGCTTACGCCGGGCAGTGCGCCCGTTGTTAACGAAGCCCAGGCCACCGCTTTTGCTTTTGCCAGCCTCGATCGTCTCTTGGGTGTAAAGAACATGGTGAGATTGGCTGAGCCCAGCATGGGGGGGGAAGACTTTGGCGAATATTTGATGGAAGTTCCCGGTAGCTTTATTCGTGTTGGCACCCGTTACCCTGACCAGGAACGTGCCCATCCGCTGCATTCACCCCATTTTGATATCGATGAAGACGCGCTGGTTTATGGCAGTGCCGCTTTGGCGACTCTGGCTTTAGACTGGTTTGATCGCCTAGTCTAATAGTCTAAATTAATTGTTCAGAGTTCAAGTTTTTGCTCAAAAAGGCATTTGGGGACCTGCATAGTCAGAACATCCGATGTTTCTGGCGCAGGTGTTTTAAGATGCTCAATCAATTTTTAACCCGCGAAGGTTTTCAGTTTGAAATCCGGCAAGCTCGTCTGATTTATATCGGACCTGGGCCGCTTGAGGGGGTGTTGCTGGATCGCTATGACTATTTTCAGATGCTGTTTGGCTGGTTTCAGGCTGAATATCCGATGCCAGCTGAATGCAGTGATGTTTTTTTAACTCAGCGCTTTGTTCAATTGCTGGGTGCAGAAACCCTACAAGCGGTTGAAGCTGACGAGTCAGCTTCAAACATGGCGCTTAGCTGAGGTTCTGAGCTAAGCTGAGGTTAT
>CAJYHH010001074.1 GCA_913773825.1 Candidatus Sericytochromatia bacterium
TGATGAAATGCTCAACGATGAAAAAGAACGCGCTGAACATCTGATGCTGGTGGATTTAGGCCGTAATGATTTAGGCCGGGTCGCCCATCCGGGCTCAGTTGAAGTCAGCCGTTATATGGAAATTGAATATTTCTCCCACGTCATGCATTTGGTTTCATTGGTTGAAGCCAATTTAGCCGCTGGCAAAACGGCTTTAGACGCTCTGCTGGCCTGCTTTCCAGCAGGGACTTTATCGGGTGCGCCTAAAATCCGCGCCATGGAGCTCTTAGCTAAATTAGAGCCAGTCAGGCGCGGCTGGTACGGCGGGGCCGTCTTTTATCACGGGTTTGACGGTCAATTAGATGCCTGCATCACGATTCGCAGCTTAGCCTTAAGCCGCAAAGCTGACGGCACCAGCGAAGCGACGCTACAGGCGGGTGCAGGGATTGTAGCCGATTCAGTCCCAGAGCTGGAATACAAAGAAGTCTGTAATAAAGCCCGCGTAATGTTTCAAACCCTCGAAATGGCCCGTCAGGCCAATCTCGACCTGCTGGAGGCCCAAGTATGATTCTGCTGATCGACAATTATGATTCTTTTGTCTATAACCTTTACCAGTATCTCGCCGCAGCGGGCGCAGACTGCCAGGTGGTCAGAAATGACGTTCTGACCATTGCCCAGATTCGTGAACTGAATCCCCAAGCCATTGTGCTGTCCCCTGGCCCAGGTCGCCCGGAACAAGCGGGGATCTGTATGGATGTGATTCAAGAGCTCGGTGATGAATACCCGATTTTAGGCGTTTGTTTAGGGCATCAGGCCATTGCTCAGGCTTTTGGCGCCACCGTGACTTATGCTCCTGAGCTGATGCATGGCAAAACCTCGCAGATTGAGCATACAGGTGCAGGCGTGTTTAAAGACCTGCCCTCACCCCTGACGGTTGCCCGTTATCACTCGCTGGTCGCTGACCCTGCAAGCATTCCAGACTGTCTGGAAGTCACTGCCACCGTAGACGGTGTGATTATGGGGCTACGGCATAAAACCAAAGCGATTCAAGGGGTGCAGTTTCATCCTGAATCGATTGCCACTCAAGCAGGTCAAAATCTGCTGCAAAACTTTCTGGCAGAGGTCGGAGTATGAAAAACGTCCTGGAACAGATTTTTGCCGGCCAGACCTTAAACGCCACCCAGGCTGAAGACGTACTGGGCCAGATTTTATCGGGTGAAATCCCGCCAGAAGTCACCGGGGCCTTTTTAGGCGCGCTGCGTCTGCGCGGTGAAGACGCCACTGAAATAGCCGGATTTGCCCGTGCGCTGCGCCGCCATATGCACCGGGTTGAAACCCCACACAATATGACCCTCGACACTTGCGGCACCGGCGGCGATGGGGCAAATACTCTCAACGTCTCAACCGCAGTGGGTCTGATTGTGGCCAGTTTAGGCATACCCGTTGTCAAACACGGCAATCGGGCCGTCTCAAGCCAGTGCGGCAGCGCTGACGTACTTGAAGCCTTAGGCATTCCGCTGCAGCAAAATCCTGAAGGCGTGTTAGAGGCTTTAGCGCGCACTCAGTTTGGCTTTTGTTTTGCTCCGGCTTTTCATCCGGTGCTTAAATCGGTTGCGCCTTTACGCCGCAATCTGGGGGTGCGCACTGTGTTTAATCTGCTGGGGCCGTTATGTAATCCAGCTGAAGTCAGCCATCAATTATTAGGCGTCTACGATCCCAGATTAACGCCCTTAATGGCAGAAGTCTTACAGCAACTTGGTGTAACAGAAGCCTTAGTGGTCTCGTCTTATGATGGCCTGGATGAGCTGAGTCTGGCAGGCCCAACCCGTGTCTCACAGCTCAAAGACGGCCAGATCAAAACCTATGAGATTCAGCCCGAAGACGCAGGGCTGCAGCGCCAGGCCCTGACAGGCATTGGCGGCGGCACAGCCGAAATCAACGCCCAGCTGCTGGTAGAACTGTTTGAAGGCAAACGGGATCAGGCCCGTGATTTAGTTTGTTATAACGCCGCAGCGGCCCTGATGGTCGCAGGAGTCGCCCCTGATCTGCGCGAAGGTTTTAAACTGGCCAGTGAAGCCATCGACAGCGGTAAAACCCTGCAAACCCTCACCGCTCTCAGAACTGAAAGGAATGCCGCATGAGCGTACTGAATAAAATTGCCCAGGTCACCCGTGAGCGGATTGACGCAGAAAAACAAGTTGTCCCTTTAGCTGAGCTCAAAAAGCGAGTCATTCAGGACGCACGACGTCCTTATGACTTTGCAGCCGTGTTTCAGCAGCCTGGGTATCAGGTGATTGCTGAAGTCAAACTGGCCAGCCCCAGCAAAGGCCCAATTGCCCCTGATCTGCGTCCGCTGGATGTGGCGACTGATTATCTGAGTCATGGTGCAGCGGCTTTGTCAGTGCTGACCGAGCCGACCTTTTTTAAAGGCAGCCTGGACTATCTGGCAGATATTCGCAAAGCTCACTCAGAGGCCCGACTGCTGATGAAAGACTTTGTGGTTGACCCTTACCAGCTCTGGCAAGGCCGCGCCACGGGCGCTGACGCCTGTCTGCTGATTGTCGCCATGCTGACAGCTGATGAGCTGCAGAGCTTTTATGCCCAGGCCCTGGAGCTTAAGCTGACCCCTTTAGTCGAAGTCCATACTGAAAATGAATTAAAAACAGCCCTTAAACTTGGCGCCAAACTGATTGGCGTCAACAATCGCGATCTCAAAACCCTGACCACCGATCTACAGACTTCCAGACGACTGGCTGAATCTGTAGCTGATGACATTACCCTGATTTGTGAAAGTGGCCTGAGCACGGGTGAAGACTTAAAAGCCGCTCAGAGCTGGGGCTACAAGGGCTTTTTAATTGGCACCCATTTAATGGCCACCGGCACACCTGGACAAGCCTTAGCAGATCTGTTGCAAGCGGCCAGACATGCCTGAGCCGATCAGTCCAGCGCGGATAAAAATCTGTGGTCTGACGCAGCTTCAAGATGCTCAATTAGCCGCTGAACTGGGCGCCTTTGCTTTAGGCTTTGTGTTTTATACCAGAAGCCCACGTGCGATTAGCGCCCAAGCCGCTGCAGAGATGATTTCAGCGCTTTCAGACACTAACACCCCACAGGGGAACAAGCTGTGGAAAGTCGGCGTGTTTGTTAACGCTGACTATGATGAACTGGCCCAGACCGCTGAAACCGCTGGTTTAAGCCATTTACAGCTGCACGGCAATGAAAGCCCGGAGCTCTGTCAACGCCTGCAAAATTCAGGCTTTGAAGTGATTAAAGCCCTGCGTTTAAACAGCGCTGACGAGCTTGAACAATTGACTGATTACCCCAGCCCGATTCTGCTTGATGCCGCTGTGCCGGGTATCTGGGGCGGCTCAGGCCATTTAGCAGACTGGGAATTAGCCACACTGGCAGCCCAGCGTCAGCGGGTAATTTTAGCCGGTGGCATCAAGCCAGAGAACATTCACGCCGCCCTCTCAACGGTCAGGCCCTGGGCTTTAGACTTATCCAGCGGAGTAGAAAGTGCACCCGGCATCAAAAATCATGATTTACTCAAACAATTATTTGAACGTGTCAATAATCCTGTAAATAAAAGAGTGAAAGAGAGAGACGTTTATGCAAACCCTGACTGATCCCAACCAGGGCTTTTTTGGTCGCTTTGGTGGCCAATATATCCCCGAAACCCTGATGGCACCTGTCCAAGAACTGGTCGCAGCCTGGCAGGCCTTGGGCCATGATCCCAGCTTTCAGACTGAACTGGATCAATTGCTGACCCATTATGTTGGCCGCCCAACCCCCCTTTACGAAGCCCGCTCGATTAGTCAAAAACTCGGTGGCGCAAGGATTTTTCTTAAACGTGAAGACCTGACTCACACCGGCGCGCATAAAATCAACAATACCCTTGGCCAGGCCCTGCTGGCTAAACGGATGGGTAAAACCCGGATTATTGCCGAAACCGGTGCCGGTCAGCACGGTGTCGCATCAGCCACCGTATGCGCTCTGCTGGGTCTAAAATGCCGGGTCTACATGGGCGCAGTCGACATGGAGCGCCAGGCCCTAAATGTTTATCGCATGCGCCTGCTGGGTGCGGAAGTGGTGTCGGTTGATTCTGGCAGCGCCACGCTGAAGGACGCCGTTAACGAAGCGATGCGCGACTGGGTCGGCAATGTCGAAGACACGTTTTATATTCTCGGTTCAGTTTTAGGCCCTCATCCCTACCCGGCCATGGTGGCAGGCTTTCAGGCGGTGATCGGCAAAGAAGCCCGAGCCCAGATTTTAGAGCAAGCCGGGCGTTTACCGGATGAAGTCATTGCCTGCGTGGGCGGTGGCAGCAACGCCATCGGCATCTTTAGAGGTTTTCTGGATGATGAAAATGTCGCCCTAACAGGGGTTGAAGCCGGTGGTAAATCCCTCAAGCCCGGTGAACACGCTGCACGCTTTAGCGGCGGTAGCCCCGGTGTCTTACACGGCAGCGAAACCTATGTGCTGCAGAACGAAGACGGTCAGGTTCAGGAGACCCACAGCGTTTCAGCCGGTCTGGACTATCCGGCCGTTGGACCTGAACACGCCCATTTACAAGACATTGGCCGCGTTGCTTACACTTCTATTGGCGATGAAGAAGCCCTGCTGGCCTTTCATACTCTGGCCCGCAGCGAAGGCATTTTACCCGCGCTTGAAAGCTCTCATGCACTGGCCCAGGCTTTTAAACGCGCTCCCCAGCTCAGCCCTGAGCAGATCCTCATCGTCAATCTGTCAGGTCGTGGTGATAAAGATGTCCACCAGCTCTACCAAAAGGAGATTCAAGCATGATTCGCCAGACACTCGAAACCCTGCGCAGCCAGGGCCGATCAGCCCTGATTCCCTATCTCACAGCCGGTGTCCCGGATCTGACCGAAACGCCCGCTCTGCTGCGTGCTCTGGCTGAGGCCGGAGCAGATATCATCGAGCTGGGTGTGCCGTTTTCAGACCCGGTTGCGGATGGCCCCGTGATTCAGCGAGCTTCTGAACACGCCCTGAGTCAGGGGGTGACTTTACCCAAAATCCTCGAGATGGTTGCCCAAGTCCGAGCAGACGGCCTGAGCACGCCGATTATTCTGTTTACCTATTACAATCCGGTTTATCGCTTTGGTCTGGAAGCCTTTGCCCAACAGGCCAAACAAGCGGGCATCAGCGGGGTTTTAGTGGTCGATTTACTGCCTGAAGCCGCAGTTAAATATCGCCAGGCGATGCAAAACGCCGGACTTGAAACCGTCTTTTTAGTCGCACCCACAACGGCCCCTGAGCGTCTGCCAGGCATTGACGAAGCTTCAACCGGCTGTGTTTATTATGTCTCGCGCACAGGTGTGACAGGCGCTCGCAGCGAAATGGCCAGCAATCTGCGTGAAGATCTCAGCGCGCTTAAAAGCAAGCTGACATCCCCTTTAATTGTCGGCTTTGGGATCTCAAGCCCCGAACACGTCGCCAATCTGGCGGGTGCAGCTGACGGCATTGTGGTCGGATCAGCCTTAATGGCCGCTGTCGAAAACCAGCCCGCCGAACAGGCGATTCAAGCTGCCAGCACGCTGATCTCAGCTTTAAAACAGCCGCTTCTTGATCTCAATAACACACAGCCACTGGCAACCAGCCATTAGCTATTAGCGCTCAAAGGAGAACAAACCATGCTTGTTATGATGGAAAAAACCCACCAGGAACCTGAACTTGCTCAGGTGATTCAGGTAATCGAAAGCCTCGGTTATAAAGCCCATGTATTGCCGGGTGATCACAGCTTAGCCGTCGGTGTAACCGGCAATCAGACCTGCCAGGACTTAGAGCGTCTAAGCCAGTTGCCCGGCGTTAAAGAAGTCATTCGCGTCTCAAGCCCGTTTAAGCTGGCAGGCCGTACTTTTCAACCTGCTGACAGTGAATTTGAAGTCGGCGGCGTCCAGTTTGGTAACGGCCATTTTGTGATTATGGCTGGCCCCTGCGCAGTCGAAAGTGAAGATCAGACTCTGCGTCTGGCTCACGCAGTTAAAAATGCCGGTGCTCAGGTTTTGCGCGGTGGTGCTTATAAACCCCGCAGCTCGCCTTATGCCTTTCAGGGTATGGGCGTAGACGGACTTAAAATCCTCAGTACCGCTCGTGCAGAAACCGGTTTACCCGTGATTACCGAAGCCGTTGATTTACCCAGCCTGGACAGGGTCTACGAATACGCCGACATCATCCAGATTGGCGCCCGCAATATGCAGAACTTTACCCTGCTCAAAGAAGCTGGTCAGCTTGATAAACCCGTTTTGCTCAAGCGCGGCTTATCCGCCACAATCGACGAATGGCTGATGGCCGCAGAATATATTCTCTCCGAAGGCAATAGCCGGGTGATCTTATGTGAACGCGGTCTGCGCCACTATGACCCGCATACCCGCAACCTGCTCGACTTAGGCGCCGTGCTGGTTTTACGCGAACTCAGCCACCTACCCGTAGTCGTCGATCCCAGTCACTCGCTGGGCCGCCGCAACATGGTGATTCCGGCTTCCCGCGCAGCCGTTGCAATTGGCGCCCAGGGCATCTTAGTTGATGTTCACGATCGCCCTCACGAAGCGCTCTGTGACGGCCCCCAGGCGATTTCACCCGACATGTTTGCCGGTATGGTCAGCACCCTCAGACAGCTGGAAGCAGTGATTGGGTAGATAGTAGGTGGTAGGGAGTAGGTGGGGAAAAGACAAATGCATTTTTCTTACCCCTACTTACTCCCTACCATCTACCACCTACTCCCCCACTACTCTTCTATCAGTCCCGCTAAGCTCCAGCGGCCCTCTACTTTGCGCAGTAACAGCAGGCCGCCTTCATATTTATCGCGGTCTTCAAAATCAATTGCGGCAGCGCCAAGATAGAGATTCTGAAGCTGTTCTGGCGTGGATTGACGTTTAAGTGCCAGCCAGACTTTGGGCCGAATGGCCGCTAAATCCCCAATTGGATAAACCCGAAACACCACGCCTGACGGTTTGGGAATATGGGCGTCATCAGAGACATCTTGAACAAACTCATCAATAAAGCCATCAGCGTCTGGGTACCAGCGCTCCAGCCAAAAAGGATTGCTGACCAGGCCTTTAAGCGCCGGGCCGTCTTTGCTCACTGAATATTTTAAAAAATTGCTGACAACTGCTTCAGCTGCCTGAGTATCGGAATCCTGCTGCATCCGGCTCATACAACCAGTTAACAGACTGCTTAGCAGGGCTGTTGCCACAATCAATTTAAGCGGTTTAAGTGATTTTATCAGGACTGTTTTCATTTTTGAATCAAACCCACCAGTTTCCAGCTGCCGTTGACGCGGCGCAAAAGTAAAAGTCCATCTTCAGGTGAGGACACTTCATCTTCATAGCTCTCTTCGTCATCAGCTGAGTCTGCTGAAAGTTCTGAAAAATAGAGCCCCACAGCCGCAACATATAAGCCTTCCAGTTGTTCTGGGCCAGCCTGCTTTAGCTCATCCCAGGCAGCAGGATTTAACGCAGCCAGATCGCTGGCCGGGTAAATCCGAACTTCCATTTGCTGAATGCCTTGCAGACCTTCTTCACCGTCTTCGGGCATCTCTTGGCTGACCTGTTCTAAATCATCCAGCCATTCCCCCATCCAAAAAGGGGCACTGGCAATTTGTATAAACTGCCCTTGATCCCCTTTGACCAACACATCCATAAAACGCTGGACCACTTGTCTGGCCTGAGGCTGATCTTCTATTTCATAAGACATCCGCGACATACAGCCGCTGAGTAAACTGGCGCTCAGCAGCAGGGCTGACAAACTCCGGAGATAGCGCATTTAAGCATCCTTTCGACTCACATCGACTCACAATCAGCCCCATCATAGCACTTTGCCTGGTCGATACTTGTTTATCTGCCGATGTGAATGAGTCCGCGCTCAAAATCCAATTCTGCTTGGGTCAGGCCTCAAACGGGAGTAGAATGCTCATAAACTATGCTCCTGAGGAATCTGCCATGAAACCGCATGTTCTGCTCGCTCTGAGCCTGCTGATTAGCCAGCCCGTTTGGGCCCACGAAGAATTTTCACCGCTGCAAAAAACGGATCAACTGGCCCAGACCAGCCCCAACACCCAGACTTTGGACCCCGCTGCAGAAGCCAAATTGCTTACCGGCACTCGCCAACTCATTCTCAGCGGCAAACGCTCTGGGGAAGGCTATTTTAGCCAGGACGGCCAGAAAATGATTTTTCAGAGTGAGCGTGAAGCAGATAATCCCTTTTTTCAGATGTATTTGCTCGACTTTGAAAGTGGTGATGTTAACCGCGTCTCACCTGGCACGGGCAAAACTACCTGCGGCTGGATTCATCCTGACGGTAAACACCTGATGTTTTCATCCACTCACGCTGACCCCGAATCGCTTAAACATCAGCAGACTGAGCTGGATTTTAGGGCATCAGGCCAACAGCGGCGCTATAGCTGGGATTATGATCCCCAATATGAAATTTACAGCGCCACAACAGCTGGCGGTGAGCTGAAAAATCTGACCTCCAGCTGGGGTTATGACGCTGAAGGCGCTTATTCACCCGATGGCAAACAGATTGTCTTTGCCTCAAACCGCCTGGCTTATAGCCGCCGTTTAAGCCCTGATGAAGCTAAAAGACTTGAAATTGACCCGGCTTATTTTATGGATCTCTATATCATGAACCGAGACGGCAGCAATGTCCGTCAGCTGACTCATCAACCCGGTTATGACGGCGGGCCGTTTTTTAGCCCAGATGGCAGCAAAATTGGCTTTCGCCGCTTTAACGAAGCCGGTGACAAAGCGGAAATCTGGACAATTAAAACGGACGGCAGTGATGAGCGCCAGATTACCAAACTGGGCGTAATGTCGTGGGCACCTTATTTTCATCCTTCGGGTGATTATCTGATCTTTGCAACCAATAAACACGGCTTTGGCAATTTTGAGCTTTATATCGTGGATGCTGCAGGCAGCCGCGTACCTGCGCGCGTGACCCATACAGAAGGTTTTGACGGCCTGCCGGTTTTTAGCCCTGATGGCAAAAGCCTGAGCTGGACCAGCGGCCGCACCGCTGATGGCGCTTCTCAGATCTTTATGGCCAGCTGGAATGACGCTGAAGCTCGTCGCTTACTCGGCCTGGGCTCAGCTGTTAAACGCAGCAGCACGGAACTCAAACGCGCCAAAAATGCAGAGCTGACTTCACCGCCCTATAACACTGAAGCGGCGATTACTGCCGAAGACTTGCGCCAGCGCGTGACCTATCTAGCCTCACCAGCGTTGGAAGGCCGTATGACCGGTAGCGCTGGTGAAAAACTCGCAACTGACTATGTGGCAGAAGTGTTTAAACGTCTAGGCTTGACCCCGGCCGGTGATAAAAACAGCTATTTTCAGAACTTTCAATTTACAGCCGGTGTGGCTTTAGGCAACGGCAATCAGCTCAAAGCCGGAGAGCAGGAGCTTAAGCTTCAGACAGACTGGGTGCCGCTGGTTTTTTCAGCCAGCAGCCAGATTAACCCTTCTGAAG
>CAJYHH010001075.1 GCA_913773825.1 Candidatus Sericytochromatia bacterium
ATGTTTCACTTAAAGATAATAATCTAGTTATTTCTAGCGCTGCTTCAACAGGGACTAATACTGCGGGTGATCCTGTTTCAAGCCCTGGCGGTAGTCTCACGATTAACGCGGGAGCCCTCAAAGGCTTGTCAGGTAATGGCGATACAATTGGCAATGAAATTGCTCAATTGACACAGGCTGTAAATGCTGGTTTGGCGCTGGGACAAGGCTCTAGCGCAACACTTGACTTTAATCCAAATGCCCGGGCTACTTCTGGTGCCGCTACGGATCTGGATCGCAGAAATAGCATTCAGCTGACGGCCGGTGGAGCACAAGCTTCACAAGAAACAATTGCTGCCATTGCTCAAGGCAAAGCGACGACATCTCAACTTGGTGAGATTGGGGTTACAGGTCAAAATGCTGCCCTGGCCCAGCTGGCAAGCCGTGGTCTGAGTGTTGTGGATGCTCAAATTTCAGGTGATGGATCGATCAAGCTTAAAAATGGCGCAACAATTAATGCTGAAGCCGTTCAGGCTTTAGGTAAGGTTAACGGCGTTGGTGAGTTTATTGTTGGTGGGAATCAAAATGTGCTTAACGCCGTATCCGCACTTGGTCGTATTGCTCAAGGTCAAGGCACTGGCGGTTTACAAGCATTGACCGTAACGGGCAACGGCACGATTGATTCTGCCCGGCAAGGTAATGCTGCAGAACAGCGCTACAATCTAAGTCAATTTGATATTCAAAGCATTAATCGTGGTGACCGAAACGGTCAGGCTTTGCTTGAGAATGCAAGAGTTCTGGGGCGTGGCGATGCTGCTACAACCAGGACTTCTGCTGTAAATTCCGTTTTAAATGCCCTGGCGACAGGAGCTGACGGTAAAGTCGATGAAGATTTTGCTGACCGTCTGACTACCACAACAACAGCTGGCGTGGCTTCTGCCTTTGAAGCAAATGCTGGTAATTTAGCAGATACTGGTTCTGGATTTACAACCAGCTTGGGTAATATTGGGCGTGGTATTACAAATGCTATTACTTCTCAGGTAGACGGGACTAAAAATCTTTCTGGACAGCTTATTCAGTCTGCCCAATATGGCATAGTCAACGATTTGAAAGGGCGGATCGATACTGCTGTTGCCGCCGCAAATGCTACACCAGGTGGTAATGCTGTTGCCGCCGCTCAGCAGGCTTTAGTCGATGGTGGTCTGAGCCGAGAAGAAGCTCAAAAAATTGTTAGCAGTAGCCCCATTGGTAATGGAGTAAGTGTGAGCTCCGGTGCTTTAAGAAGCGCTGTGGGTGATCGCTTGTCAGTTTCTCAAACAACGGGAGACAATAACTCTACTTCTTTTAATGTTAACTTCAATGTGTCGACTCTCGCGCAAGGAGAAACACGGACTCAAGGAACACAGACTATTTCAGCAAATCAGGGTTCTGTGTCTGTCGCTGCTAACGGTCAGGTAACAACTTCTGACAATACTCGTTTTGCGGGGGTTACAGATAATATCAATCTGCGCCGAAATGAAAGTATTGCCAATGCTCTAAACCAGAGGATCGGTAATACACCTGGTGTTAGTCGCTTGGGTGCTGGAGATATCCAGACAGATGCGGCTGGCAATATTACCAATATTCGTGGTCAGAGCGTGGATGAGTTTGCGACACGTCTGCAGGGTAGAGGGGCCAATATCACCGGTAATGACCTCAGGGCTGCTGCTGATAGTGGTCTTCAAAGCGTCACAAACGCCGTACGGAGTGGTGGCAGTGAAGGGGTTAGTCGTTTTGCTCAAAGTGCTTTAAATAACCTGCAGGCTCAGGGCTTTGATCTCAATAAAGCTCAAGTGACTTTTGATGGCCAAGGTGGTGTTAGAGTTAGCTCGACTGGTCAAAATGGTCAGTCGCAAAGCTTTACGATTAATCGCAGTGGTGTGGTTGAAAGTGGTGCTGCACAGCAAGTTATTCAAGCTAACTTTGAAGCTCAAGGCAGAACTAACGCCGGTCAATTAGCTGGTGAAGCCGCTGGCCGGTTTGATCAAAATCAGGCTCAAATCGACGCGCTTAGAAGTCAGGTTAATAGTGCCTTCAACGCTGGTGTATTTGGCGTTAATCTTGATGGTCAGGTGTCTCAACTTGATGTGAACTTCAAAGATGGTAGGATTTCAAACGCTCGGATTACATTAGATAATAATTTTGCTTTAGATCTAAGTGTAAATGGTCCTGCAGGACGATTTGCCATTACTGGAGCTTATGAGCTAGGCCCCAATGGGCCGCAGCGCGTATCGCTGGATGTTAATGATCAATCTGCAAAACAGGCTCCAGGGACTCTTTCACGGGGGGCTGAGCGTTTACTATCCAGTTTGCGTACTGGAGGTCTACGGGGAACAGATGCAAGTGGACAACCAATAGCTGGTATTGGGGGCATTAATACCCAGTTAGAGGCATTGGGTGCAAGTAATGTCTCTCTTTCCCAACAAAGCAATACAAATCTGATTCGACGCCAGGACAGCAACAGTTTTAACAATAAGTTTGTTCAGGAAGGTCGTGTAAGATTTTCACTTGGGGGTCAGGATTTTGATCTAGGCATTGGTTATGATGCTCAGGGTGGAAATTTCCTAAATACTTCTGGTCTGAGTGATGCCCAAAAAACGGCCTTGCGTACTAACTTGGCTGGTAATATTGGCACTGATGTCGCTAACCAAGTATTGTCATCAGCAGGTACAAATCAGTCGATTCAGTCTGCTTTACAGAGTGGAAACAGGGACTTGGCTGAGAAAGGTATTGCAAGTTTGCTTCAAGCTAGAGGCTTGAGTGCAACTGATGCAGAAAATCTTGCAAAACAGTTTATTCAGCCTGCTGTACCTGGTGCAGCTAGTAATGCGCCTCTGACACTTAAAGGCTCAAATGATGCGACAGCTCTGGGCGGACAAGTTGCTGGAAAGCTAAACGTTTCGGATGAGCAAGCGATCCGGTTTCTTGCTCGTAGTGTTGGGAGCGGGCAGCTTGGTGCTGACTCCATTCGAGGTGATGATGGTCGTTTGCTTGTTCGAGCAGAAGGTGAAGCTGGTAATCGTCAGCTTGTAGACAATCGTACAGACGAGCAAAAAGCCAACTCTGCAGCTTATGAAGCCCAAATTACAGCTGCTGAAGGGGCGATTATCAGGGCTGCATCTCAAAATGGGGCGGCTGGTGTTCGTTTTGCAACTTTGCAAGTTCAAGCACTACTTGGTGATGAACAAGCTCTGGCTTTAACAGGTGGAAATGCTGCACGTGAAGGCGGAACGGTTTTCCAGCGCTCTGACGCATTTAAAGCTGCGGTTGCAAGTGGCGACACGGCAAGGGCTCAAGAGCTGCTTGATAATGCACTCCGTCAAAGTGGTTTATCAGCGGGTTCAATCAAGCTGGATGATCTCTTGACACAGCCAGGCGGCCGAGAGTTAAAAACAGCTACACAAATCCGTGAATCACTTGGTAGTGTCACTGTCCAAACTGGCTATGATGGCCGCGCGGCTGTGATTGAGGCTAAAGGGGTTGATAATGGTCAGGGTGGAAAAATTAATGCCACGATTACCCAAGGTTCAAATGGTGAACGGGTCATTGATGTTGCTGGGGCCGGTGATAACGCTCAATCAGCAGGTATTCGAGATAGCCTTTATGAACAAATGCCAAGCCATCAAAAATCTACTGGCAGTAAAGCCATGGATACCCTGGGTGAAGGCGTAAAATATCTGGCTGTAGCACTTGAAGCTGCTATGCCTGGTCTGCAACTGCTTAAAAGAGCTCTGGAAGAACTTCAAGAAATTGCCGCTCGTAAAGCGGCGGCAGAAGCCCAGTACGCTGCTGCGCTGAAGTATGCACAGGAAATGGGTCTGACCTTTGGACAGGCTGGCGGCGGTGTTGAAGCTGTTGGTGAAGGTGGCAGTGCTGATGCAGGAGATGCTGGAGCCATTGTGGCTGCAATATCTGCTGCTCAGGGACGTAGTGAACCTGCCAATGGAACACCTCTGAATGCGGCAGATGGTTCTCGGGCTACAGAGCCTGGCTCACCGAGTCAGCCCGTTGAGTCAGGTATGGAAGCACAGCAAGGTGAGCGTCAAGCCCTACTTGAACAGGTCGCTGGCGATGCTAATTTTGCCAAGATTGCTGTTTTGCTAGGTCAAAACCCTGGCCTGCTGATCCAACAAGCTCAACAGGTCGATATGCTGGAAAGACTGGCTGAGGTGATTAAACAACTGCAAAGTCCGTTCGGAAACCCCGTACAGGAAATGCAGAACTTTATGAACAGCCTGAAAGCCAAAATGGATCCAGGTGCTACACCACCTGATGCGACCATGGGGCCACTTTGATTTAATGCTTAATGCTTTGGCCCTGTCCTGAGTCTTCAGGCAGGGCCTAGCTAGTCTGGCTCATTTTCTAAAAATAGTGTTTTAATGGCTATAAAAGCGGGTATATTCTTTTTCACAGCTTGCTAAAAGCGTAGGAGGCAACTCATGGTTAGTAGCGTTAATGGGGGGGGATCCCCGTTCATTCCACAACAGACTGGCATCCAGCCGCGTCAGTCAGTCGCCACAAATGAAGGCGGACAGCGAAACACAGTCGGGTTTCCTCAGGGTGTTGCTGATTCCCGTGGCGTCAGCGGTGGAGACGGGGTTCGTCGCCTGATTGCGGGCCAGCCGATTCCGCCTGACTATGAAGTTTTACTGACCCCTCAAGATCAAAAAAAGCTTTATGAACAGGGATATCTTGATGTTCAGAAAAAATTCTCTGTTATGGAGTCTAATGAAGGCGCGTTTTCGCTGCTAGGTAAGTCTCTGGCTTGCGTGTTTGGCCCTTCTAAATCGATTGGCGCGATCAAGATCGATCCGATGTTTATGGAGATGATTAAAGATCCCAACGCCCAAGTGGGTTTTGGTTATACTCGTGTGCGTAACGAGAGTTTACAAGTATTGCCGAGCCCTGAAATTCCTCCTCGTCCAGAAACCCCTGCGCCGCCGCCGCCAGTGCTGACTCCTCAGACTCCGCCTCAGCATACTCGTCCTGAACGGCCTCCGACAGCTGAAGAAACACCCTGGAATCCCGTTACTATGGCGCGTGAACAGACCCTCTACTCTCTGTCCATGAGCGCCAGATGGCGTGGTGTTGGCAATAAGAGTGGTCAACAGATGGGTGAACATAAAACCAATGTTCAGGACAGTACCCTGTCAGCATCTTTCCAGGAAATGTTGGGCTGGTCTGGTCAAGGGCTTAAGCCATCTCAGCACGCTGTCATCAATGCGCATATGGTGAAGCTGTTTACAGGCGATATGGCCCAGCAAAACAGCTATGACCAGGCTGCCTATATTCTCAACGATACTGCGCTCTCAACCCGTACTCAATGGGAAGGCCAGCGTGTTGATACCACTCATCGCACAAAGAACGGCAATACTGAAGTTAATCAGCGTTCGAGCAATCATCAATATCACTTCTTTGTGGATCAACACAGAAGTATTCCTTTGACCGGCAGCGATCTGACGCAGTATGCTCAGCTTACGGGTAAAAGTGAAGCTGATCTCTCTACTCAGACGCCTAAACCGAATATGTACGATCTGTACATTGCGACAAATAAGAGTATGAACCTGGGTGAAGCTCCGAAAACGTCAGATGCAGGGACTAACCAGGGTCGTTTGCAAAATACTTATAAACAGCTTTATCAGCGCGTGACGGGTCAAAGTGTGCCTGAAGGCTTTGACTTCAAAAAAGTTTCGATGGAAGACGTTTATGCTTTGCGCATTCTCAGTGATGGCATGAGCAAAACAAACGGGCGAATTAGTGCTGAACAGGCGCGTTCGGCTATTACTCTAAATGGTGATGGCAGCCTTGAAATTAAAGATGATGCTGCTACCCGCAATATGTTAAAGGGTTTAGTTGGCGCTCCGCGAGGCCAAAATCCGAATTCCTCTGAGCTGATTGCCAGTTATCGTCTTAATCTGGAGTCTAACTTTGCTCGTGAGGGCGGTCGAACCTTCCAGTTTACCCAGAATGACACGGACAGCGTGATGACGGCTTTACGGCCTAATCTGGAGCGCGATGGTCTGACATCTGCTCAGATTACAGAAGCCCATATCACCGAAGAAGATGCGGCTGGTTTGTCGATTTCATCTATGGACAAAGATAATCAGATGGAAGGCATTGGCCGCCGCAATACTTTTAATGCCAATGGCACCATGGTCAGAGCGGATCTGATTCATGGTACAGAAGCTGCTTCGCTTCCCAAACAAGAGCTTCCGACAGGTGCTCAATATAGTGCGATTAATGCCAATATGAATCGTCTTGAGGGCTTCACTCAGATGAATCATATGAGCAACAGCTATGATCGCGGTGCTGTACGCAATACGATCAAAGCAATTGAAGGTCAGATCAAAACCCTTTCTGATGCGGGTGATCCCAATGTCCAGAAATATCAGACTGAACTCAACCGCCTGCGTGGGCTCGACAACGCGATGCGGGGTCAGTATGTCGAAAGAGGTGGGCCTGGTGGTGCTCCCTCTCGAGATGCTGTAGTTGCAAATATCACGACTAATCTAGAGAATCTTGCAAGGCCCGGTATCTCTGATGCAAATATTGCGAGGGCAGAAAGCTATATTCGTCCATTGATTCAGTCTCTGGGTGAAAATGCAGCTCCTCCTGGTAATAAAGTTACCCTCAATGGTAAAGAGTATAGCGGCACTTGGGCCCAGATTCTGGATCAGGTTAAAGCCACTGCTGCTCAAGATGGCGTTCCATCTGGTGGCAATGCACCGACTACGGGTACACCAGTTGTAGGTGGTGGAGAAGCACCAATTGGGGTTCCACCTGTTACAGGTGGTACTCCATCAGTTGATACTGGCACAGCCCCTGTTACAGGTGGTACAACCGCGGTTACGGGAACTAACCCTGCACCCGGTGGGCAGAGCTTTTATAAGGCTGATGAAGTCATTGCCAGCGTTGAAAACGATTTGGCTGTTTTAAAAGGGCTTAAAACTAAAATCGACAGCGGTGTTCAGGTCAATCCTCAGTCAGTTGCCAACTTTGTGAACAGCATCAATGAAAAATTGACCATTCTATCAACACCAGGAGCAACGGATCTGCCTGTTGGAGCGGATGGTAAAGTGGTGCTGCCAGCAAAAGTGGCTCAATTAACGGCTGAATATGATGCCCTGAATAAGGGTGTTATCAGCGATTATGCAATTAAAGCAAATGCGGCAGCAGCAACCCGTGCCAGTAATTCAGGTAACTACGAAGCTACTGTCAGCAACAGTCTAAAAGAGTTCCGTCAGCATCTGAATACCTATATGAAAGACAAAAGTCTGAGTGTAGAAGAAGGTGCGCATCTGCAGCGCTTTATTGACGAGACTTCCGTTAACCTCGGTAATCATGCTCGTTCTTTAGGCATTGATATGGCGGGATTAATTGACGATCGGGGCCAGGCTGTGGGTCGACCCCAAGATATTATGTCGAGGCTGTCTGGGCTTGATGATGCGACCATCAAGTCGAGCTATAAAGCAAAAACGGGTCAAGATATGCCTGATAATCAGCTACAGGAGCTTAAACGTACGTTTGATTCTGTGCAGTCTGTTCAGG
Source organism: Candidatus Sericytochromatia bacterium (assembly GCA_913773825.1). Taxonomy (GTDB): domain Bacteria; phylum Cyanobacteriota; class Sericytochromatia; order UBA7694; family UBA7694; genus CAJYHH01. Next base: position 7,567 of record CAJYHH010001075.1, read on the forward strand.
CCAACGTCAATCTGCTCAATGGCGAAATCAGAGACGTAATTGCTCTAAATAAAAATATTAAAATTCTAAACCAGCGACTGGATGAGTTTGAAAGTCTGGGAGTGGCAAAAACAGCTTTCCAGGGAGAGATGAAAGATCTGGCCCAGAAACAATCTGGCGTTTTTGCAACGATGATGCAGCACGCGTACGGCTTTCAGACTCCTCCCACTCTAACACCCGAGGGCAAGTTAGATGCTGCTGCACCTGCTAACGCTGGTTATGTCAACTTGATGAATATGGCACTTGGTGGCGGCTTGCCTGTTCCACCCAATGTTGGATTTGTTGACCGGGCTCAGTTGGGTGGTGCCAATGCAGCTTATGTACCAAAAGAAGGTGATCAGACTCAGCCTATGATTCTGATTGCCAGTGATCTGGCTGATCCCAGTAAGAGTCATCAGCTCAAAGAAGCCTTTGCAGAAGAGATGTTCCACCATCTTGAGCGCAGTCAAGGTGTCCAGCAACTGGCTGTCGCTGACGCCAGAACAACATTGGGCAATCTTGGACTGAATCCAGATGAAAGACCCGAAGACCTAAGTGAGTTATCTCCTGAAGCTCAGAAGGCTTATAACGATCTCACTGCAGCTCAGGCAGGTGGCTGGAGATCGGAA
>CAJYHH010001076.1 GCA_913773825.1 Candidatus Sericytochromatia bacterium
TAAAGGCGTCAGGCCACCGGGCTGATTTTCATGAACATCGTGCAAAAACAGCGCTACTTCTGCCTGTAAACGCTCGGGTGAAGCGACCCCCTTAAGCAGAATCGAGTTCGAGACTTCACGTAGTTCAACTTCTTGCTCTGAACTCAGCTCTTGGGCACTGTAAACCAGGACCGGCATCTCTGCTAAATCCTGGTCTGAACGCAGTAATTCTAAAAATTCCTTGGCTGACATATCGCTAAGCTGAACACCCAGCACCAGACAGTCAAAGAGCTCCGTTTCAAGCATCTTAAGCGCTTCTTCTGCTGTACTCAGCACTGTTAGCTGAATCTCTTCTTCACCCAATAACTGACTCAACTGGGCCCGCTCAACTGGATCACTGTGGAGGATCAGCAGTTTTTTAACTTCTCGATCTGTCCGACTTTCGAGCGCAGCAAAGAGATTAACTAAAGATTCACGGGTGACGGGTTTAGCCAGATGCAGCACAGCGCCTTGCTCCAGACTCTGCTGGGCTTCTTCTGATACTGAGATAATATGAACCGGAATCTGACGAGTGCGCGGGTCTTCTTGCAGGCGGCTCAACAGACTCCAACCATCCATACCACCAGGCAGATAAATATCCAGCAGAATGGCCGCTGGCTCCCATTTCATTACTTCAGCCAGCGCTTCTTCAGCAGAAGTCACCTGCACAGACTTAAAGCCTTTTTCCTGAGCCACTTCTTCCAGGATTCTGGCAAAATGGGCGTCATCTTCAACAATTAACACAGTCGGGGACTGGCCACGCGGCTCATTTGCGGCCCAGCGCAACGGTAATTGCTGAGCCTGAGGCAGGCTGGGACTTAAAGCCGGTGTCGGACTGACAAGGCTATTTTTGGGTGAACGCTGTAAAGGCGCCACTTCTAAATAAGGCACATATAGCGTAAAGGTGCTGCCTTGACCCGGTTCACTGGTTAAACCAATTTCACCACCCAGCAGATGGGCAATTTCACGGCTGATCGACAGCCCTAAACCGGTTCCGCCATATTTACGACTGGTGGTGCCATCCGCTTGCTGGAAAGCTTCAAAAATAATTTTTTGCTTTTCAGATTCAATCCCAATGCCTGTATCTGTGACCTCAAAGGCCAGCACTAACTTAGCCTGGCGCAGAGTGGGGATCTCGGGATTCCAGCCACTGGGCGCTTGCCGGACCCTGAGATTGACATCCCCTTGATGAGTAAACTTCATGGCGTTGCTAAGCAGATTTTTAAGCACCTGCTGCAGACGTTTTTCATCGGTATTGATCTGAGGCGGCAAATTGGGCTCAATCTCAATTTTAAAGCGATTGCCTTTATTTTCCGCCAGTGGTCTAAACGTCCGTTCAATGCTGGTTGAAAGCACATCAAGCTTCAGCGGCTGCCAGTCTAAATCAACTTTACCCGCCTCAATTTTACTCAGATCAAGAATATCGTTAATCAGATTAAGCAGATCACTGCCAGCTGCAAAAATCGTTGAAGCAAACTCAACTTGTTTATCTGACAGATTATGCTGTTCGTTTTCAGCTAATACTTTAGATAAAATCAGCAGGCTATTCAGCGGCGTGCGCAGTTCATGCGACATATTTGCTAAAAACTCTGACTTGTATTTAGACGTCAGCACCAGCTGAGAGGCTTTTTCTTCTAGCGCTTTACGCGCTAAATCAATCTCTTTGTTTTTACGCTCCACAGCCGAATTCTGACGCGCCAGTAAACGGGCTTTTTCTTCAAGCTCTTCGTTTGTCTGCTGCATCTCGTCCTGCTGCTGTTTTAAGCGCTCTTCAGATGCTCTGAGGCTCATCGCTTGATCTTCTAAGCGTGAATTAGACTCTGTCAGCTCCTGCTGCTGAGACTGAAGCTCAAGCGCAAGGGTCTGCGATTGTTTAAGCAGTTCTTCGGTACGGTTTGTCGCCCCAATGGTATTTAAGACAATCCCGATGGATTCAGTCAGCTGATCTAAAAACGCCAGCTGGGTTTCGTTAAAGCGCTGGAAGCTGGCCAACTCAATAATCGCCAAAATCTCAGATTCAAAGATAACTGGCATCACCACAATATTAAGCGGCGTGGCCTCGCCTAAACCTGACGAAATTTTGATGTAATCATCAGGCACATCCGTTAACAAAATCCGCTGTTTTTCAAACGCACATTGTCCAATTAGACCTTCACGCAGCCTAAACGCACTAGACAGACTTTTTCGCTCTTTAAAACCAAAGCTGGCAAAGAGTTTAAATAAGGGGCCAAATTCATTCGGCTCGTTAAGATACAACACCCCATGCTGAACATTCACCAGCGGCGCCAGTTCACTCAGAATCATCTGGGCTACGGCCATCAGGTCACGCTGGCCCTGCAGCAGACGAGTAAAGCGCGTCAGATTGGTTTTAAGCCAGTCCTGCTCGGTGTTAATCCGGGTTGTGTCTTTTAAGTTGCGGATCATCGCGTTGATATTGTCTTTAAGTGCAGCCACTTCGCCAGCTGCTTCTACTGCAATCGATCGGCTCAAGTCACCTTTGGTTACTGCTGTAGCAACCTCTGCAATCGCGCGGACCTGGGTGGTCAAATTCGCCGCCAGGCGGTTGACGTTATCGGTCAGGTCTTTCCAGGTACCAGCTGCTCCTGGTACATTGGCCTGGCCTCCCAGCTTGCCTTCAACCCCTACCTCTCGGGCCACTGACGTAACCTGATCAGCAAAGATCGCGAGGGTATCAATCATATTGTTGATGGTTTCAGCCAGGGTCGCAATTTCACCTTTGGCTTCTAAAGTCAGTTTGCGGTTCAGATCCCCGTTGGCAACAGCCGTTACAACTTTGGCAATCCCTCGCACCTGATTGGTGAGGTTAGACGACATCATATTTACATTATCAGTCAGGTCTTTCCACGTGACGCCCACCCCTTTAACCTGGGCCTGGCCGCCCAGTTTGCCTTCTGAAC